>JAOAEI010000029.1 GCA_026416875.1 Caloramator sp. | reverse complement strand
GGACGGAGGTTATAAAAACCCATGAAGCTAAGGGGAGGATAACGGCAAAGCCTGTTTTTGCTAAGATTTCATCCCCCTTTTACAACAGCTCTGCAGTTGATGGGATAGCTGTTGTTGCAAAAAATACCTTTACAGCAACAGATAGAACTCCACTAAGGTTAAAGGAAGGTAAAGACTACCTTGTGGTTGATACCGGAGACCCTATCCCCGACGAATTTGATGCGGTAATAATGGTTGAGGATACAATTAAAGTTTCGGAGGATGAGGTTGAGATAATAAAGCCTGCCATTCCATGGCAAAACATAAGGCAGATGGGGGAGGATATTGTAGAGGGGCAGCTAATTCTTCCCCAAAGCCACAGGATAAGACCTGTTGATATAGGAGCTTTAATCGCAGGGGGAGTTTTTGAGATTGAGGTATATAAAAAGCCAAGAGTTGCGATAATCCCAACAGGAACAGAGATAGTAGAACCCGGAACTGAGCTTAAGGTTGGGGATATCATTGAGTTTAATTCAAGAGTTTTTTCAGCACTTGTTGAAGAATATGGAGGAATTCCAGAAAGGTTTAATATAGTAAAGGACGATTTTGAAAAGCTTTTGGAAACTGTAAAGGGGGCAGCAGAGGAGTTTGACATTGTTCTTTTGAATGCCGGATCATCTGCCGGAAGGGAAGACTATTCTAAAAAGGTCATCGAAACGTTAGGGGAAGTTTTTATCCACGGCGTTGCCATAAAGCCTGGAAAACCGGTTATATTAGGAAGGGCACTTAATAAACCTATCGTTGGAATACCAGGTTTTCCGGTTTCAGCCTTTTTCATAATGGAAAACATAGTTAAAAAGCTTGTTAATTTTGTTCAGGGCTATGATATTAAGGACAAAAAATACATAAAGGCGCAGCTTTCAAAAAGGGTGATGTCCTCATCAAAATATTTAGAATTCGTAAGGGTTAAATTAGGATATATAGAAGGAAAATACATAGCAACCCCTATAGAAAGAGGAGCAGGTGCTACCATGAGCCTCGTAAGGGCTGATGGGGTTTTGGAGGTTCCCGAGGAGCTTGAGGGATATGAAAAGGGAAGCATAGTAAACATTAATCTTTTAAAGGGCGAGGATGAGATAAAAAATACAATCCTTTGCATTGGAAGCCACGATGTTATACTAGACATCGCTGCAGACCTTTTAGCAAAGAAGGGAGGATTTAATTTAGCATCTGCCCATGTTGGAAGCATGGGAGGGATATTAGCCCTTAAGGATAGGGAGACCCATTTTGCAACAGTTCATCTTCTTGATGTGGATAATGGCGAATACAATAGGCCTTACATTAGAAAATATATCCCAAATAGAGAAATTGCAATTATTAAATTTGTAAAGAGAATCCAGGGCCTTATGGTTAAAAGGGGTAATCCCTTAGGTATAAATTCCATCCAAGATATCGCCCAAAAGGGTGTAAGATTTGTAAACAGGCAAAAGGGATCAGGGACAAGGATTTTATTTGACTATGAGCTTAAAAAATTAGGTATAAGCCCAAGGGAAATAAAGGGATATGAAAGGGAGGATTATACCCACATTTCAGTTGCCGCACAGGTTGCCAAGAACAATGCCGATTGCGGCCTTGGGGTATTTTCAGCGGCACAGATTATGTGCCTTGATTTTATCCCCGTTGCAAATGAGGAATATGACATTGCAATTCCCGTTGAATATCTTGAACTTGACGGCATAAAAAGATTTTTAGAGGTTATTAACTCAGAGGAATTTAAAAGAGAACTTGATAGGCTCGGAGGTTATGACTATAGCGACTTAGGAAAGATTATAATCGAATAGGGGAATTTATATGAAGGATAAATTTGGAAGAAGCATAAACTATTTAAGGATTTCGGTTACCGACAGGTGTAACCTAAGATGTATCTACTGCATGCCTGAGGAGGGAATAATTAAAAAAGACCATGATGATATTTTACGAAATGAGGACTATATTAAAATAATAAAAATCGCAGCAGGTCTTGGAATTAAAAAGATCAGGTTTACCGGAGGAGAGCCATTAGTAAGAAGGGGAATTGAAAATTTAATATATGAAACATCCAAAATAGAAGGGATCGACGATATTGCTCTGACAACAAATGGGACAAGGCTCTTTGAAATGGCAAATACCTTAAAAAGGGCAGGGCTTAAAAGGGTTAACATAAGCCTTGATACTTTAAAAAAGGACAAATTTAAAATGATAACAAGACTTGGAAATATAGACGATGTATTTAGGGCAATTGAAAAGAGTATAGAAGTTGGTTTTAACCCAATTAAGATAAACACGGTAGTTATTAAGGGAATAAACGATGATGAAATAATGGATTTTGTTAAACTATCTGATGAATACCCGCTGCACATAAGGTTTATTGAAATAATGCCAATTGGTGAGGGCGCAAAGTTTAAGGATGGGTATATTTCATCACAGGAGATTATAGAAAGCATTAAAAACCTTACTCCCGTTGAAACGGGGCCTAACAGCACTGCAATAGTATTTAAAAGAAAGGGTGCAAAGGGAAGCTTAGGGTTTATTGCTCCGATGACCTGCAAATTCTGCTCAGGATGTAACAGGATTCGCTTAACTGCAACAGGAAGCATAAAACCCTGCCTCCATTCTAAGGAGGAAGTAGACTTAAAGGGATACTTAGATGATGAGGATAAATTAAAAAATATCCTAGAACATGCGATTTTAAATAAACCTTTAGAGCATAACCTTGAAAAGGAGATTAGCAAAAGCCAAAAAATGATGTATCAGATAGGGGGATAATTTATGGACTTTACTCATATAAATGAAGAGGGAAGGGCAAGGATGGTGGATGTCAGCGAAAAGGAGGCAACTAAAAGGGAGGCTGTTGCCATAGGAAGCATTTACATGAAGGAGGAGACTTTAAAAAGAATTCATGAGGGAACCATTAAAAAGGGAGATGTTTTAGCTGTTGCACAGGTTGCAGGGATTATGGCTGCTAAAAACACCTCACATTTAATTCCTATGTGTCATCCTATAATGACAACAGGGTGCGATATAAGCTTTAAACTTGATTTTGAGAATTCCAAAATCGACATTAAAGCAACGGTAAAGACTATAGGACAAACAGGGGTTGAGATGGAGGCCTTAACGGCAGTATCGGTTGCAGCATTAACTATATATGATATGTGTAAGGCAATAGATAGGGATATGGTTGTAAGCGATATCATGCTTGTTAGAAAAAGCGGAGGAAAATCCGGAGTTTATGAAAGGGAGGTTTAAATATGGCAAAGGTTGTTTCAGTTAATATTAGCGAAAAAAAGGGAACTATAAAAAAGCCCATTGAGGTTGGGTATTTTAGAGAAAACCACGGCCTTGAGGGGGATGCCCATGCAGGAAATTGGCACAGACAAGTTAGCCTTTTAGCGCAGGAGAGTATAGATAAAATGAAGAGAATGGGCATTTGGGACTTAGTTGCAGGAAAGTTCGCTGAAAATATAACAACGGAAGGAATAGAGCTTTACACCCTACCTGTTGGGACAAGATTAAAGATTGGTGGCGAGGTTATCCTTGAAATCTCCCAGATAGGGAAAAAATGCCATGAAGCCTGCGAAATAAGAAAAATAACAGGGGACTGCATCATGCCAAGGGAAGGGGTATTTGCAAAGGTTATAAAGGGAGGCTACATAAGGCCCGGCGATGAAATAGAAATAGTGCTCTTTGCTTAAGATTTTGGGGATGCATTTAGCATCCTTTTTTATGTAAAAATTATTTTTAAGAATTTTAAGAAAAAACTGTTATAGTAAATATTAATGTATTATAATATAGTTAAATACAATATATTACCAAAAGTTATAATATTTTTTACTCATTGGTAATATATTGTATTGAAAACAAACAAGGGGGGTATTTTGGTGTTTGGGTATGCTGGAAAAATATTAAGGGTTGATCTTACAAGTGGGACTTACAAGGTAGAAGCTTTAAATCTTGACCTTGCTAAAAAATACATAGGAGGAAGAGGGCTTGCAAGTAAAATCTTCTTTGATGAAGTTGATCCTAATGTTGAACCCTTTAGTCCAGAAAATAAGCTAATTATTGCAACGGGACCCCTTTCAGGAACTCCAGTTCCAACCGGCGGAAGATACGTGGTAGTAACTAAGTCCCCATTAACTGGTGCAATTGCCTGCTCAAACTCTGGCGGATATTTTGGCGCAGAGCTAAAGGCTGCAGGATATGACATGATAATCCTTGAAGGAAAATCAGACAAGCCAGTTTATATTACAATTGAGGATGATAAGGTAGAAATAAAAGAAGCAGGGCACCTTTGGGGAAAACTTGTTTCTGAAACGACTGACGAACTTAAAAAAGAACATGGAGAAAAGGTTAGGGTTCTTTGCATAGGTCCTGCTGGTGAAAAGTTATCAAGAATTGCAGCAGTTATAAACGATTACGACAGGGCTGCAGGACGTTCCGGTGTTGGTGCAGTTATGGGTTCTAAAAATGTAAAGGCAATAGTTGTAAGGGGAACAAAGGGCGTTAAGCTATATGATGAAGAAAAGGTTAAGGATGTTGTTGCAGCAAAGATAAAGATGCTCCGCGAAAACGGAGTTACAGGACAGGGACTTCCAACCTATGGAACAGCTGTTCTTGTAAATATTATAAATGAACACGGTATATTCCCAGTTGCTAATTTCCAAAGGGCATATACTGAAAATGCCGATGAAATTAGCGGCGAGACAATGACTAGAGATATATTGGTTAGAAAGAACCCATGCTACAGGTGCCCAATTGCCTGCGGAAGATGGGTAAGATTAAAGGACGGAAGGGAAGTTGGCGGACCTGAGTATGAAACCTTATGGGCATTTGGTGCAGATTGCGACGTTTATGATATAAACGCAGTTGCAGAGGCAAACTTCTGGTGCAATGAATATGGACTTGATACTATCTCTACAGGAACTACAATTGCAGCTGCGATGGAGCTTTATGAAAAGGGATATGTAAAAGATGAGGAGATTAAGGATGACGGCTATTCATTAAAGTTTGGCGATGCTGAGGCGATAGTTGGCTGGACAAAGAAGATCGGTGCAAGGGAAGGCTTTGGAGACAAGATGGCTGAAGGTTCATATAGATTATGTGAAGCTTACGGCGTTCCTGAACTCTCAATGTCGGTTAAAAAGCAGGAACTTCCAGCATATGACCCAAGAGGAGTTCAAGGACACGGCCTTGAATATGCAACTTCAAATAGAGGTGGCTGCCACGTTAGGGGATATATGATTTCACCTGAAATCCTTGGTGCACCTCAAAAGATAGACAGATTCTCCCTTGAAGGAAAGGCAGAATGGGTTAAGGTATTCCAGGACCTTACAGCTGTTATTGACTCCTTAGGACTTTGCTTATTTACATCCTTTGCCCTTGGAGCACCAGACTATGCGGAGCTTATGAATGTTGTTTGTGGAACTGACTTTACGCCTGAGACAATACTTGAGGCAGGATCAAGAATTTGGACACTTGAAAGACTATTTAATTTAAAGGCAGGAATTGATCCAAGTGAAGATAAACTTCCAAAGAGGCTTTTACAGGACCCGATCCCAGAAGGACCATCTAAAGGACATGTTCACAGACTATCAGAACTTCTTCCAAAATACTATGAAGTTCGCGGATGGGACGAAAAGGGCTATCCAACAGAAGAAACTTTGAAAAAGCTTGAAATTCAATAGTGAAAACATCACCCTAAAAGGTAAATCCTTTTAGGGTGATTAAGTATTTATTTTGGGGTGATTTTGTGGGATTAGAAAAGCTTTATATAGAACTTACCGATAAATGCAATTTAAACTGCAAAATGTGCTATAGGCGTTCCTGGAGTGAAGTTCCCTGTGATATGGATTTTGATATATTAAAAAAGATTTATGAGGAGGTTAAAGATAAAGATTTAAAGGAAGTTGTTCTTGGTGGTATTGGTGAGCCGACCTTTTCACCCCTAATATATGATGCAATAGATCTATTTTCAAGTTTTAATCTAACTATAACAACGAATGGAACTATATTAGATGGAAAGCTAAAGGAGCTTATTGTGGGAAATGTTGATAAATTAGTTGTTTCAATCGATGGCTTTGAGGATAAATATGAGGATATAAGGGGATTTGATTTAAACAGCGTCGTTAGTAATATTAAAGACATAAATAATTTAATAATGCTAAGAAAAAAAGAAAAACCCTATATTGTAGTTCAATTTGTTGCTTCAAAGGACAATTTGGATGATATATTTAAAGTCCTTGATCTGGCAGATGAATTAAAGGCATATCAAATAATTATTTCAAATGTTGTCCCTCAAACGGATGATTACAAAGATAAGATATTGTATACAAAATATGAAAATAAAGATATGAAGGATTTATTTGAAAAACTTAGGATTTATTCTTTTAGAAGAGGATTAAACTTATTGCTTCCTAATGTTGAGCTTAAAACCGAAAGGTATTGTCCCTTCATTGAAGAAAATGCATTAGTTATAGGCTCTGATGGTGGAGTATATCCCTGTTATAGGTTTTCTCATTCCATAAGGGAATATATTTTTGGAAGGGAAAAGAGGGTTTTAAAATATTCCTTTGGAAATGTTTTTGAAGGAACAATTGAAGATATATATAACAGCACAGAATATCAAAATTTTAAGCTGAGGGTGTATAACAACAGATATCCATCCTGCTTAGATTGCGACCTTGTAGATGGCTGTGACATAGTTAAAATAAGCGATTATGATTGCTATACTAATAAGCCCTCCTGTGCGGACTGCCTTTGGAGCAGAAGAATTGCAATATGTCCATAAAGGGGTGATAGTTTGATTAAAGTAAAATTGTTTGCAACCTTTAGAGAAGGAAGACAAAAGGAGGTTTATTTTGACTATTTTGAAGGAATTGATGGAAAATATATTTTGGATAAACTTGACATTAAAGAAGAGGATGTTGCAATATATTTAGTAAATGGAATGGATGGTAAACTTGAGAATCCTTTAAATGATGGAGATACAATTTCTCTTTTTCCACCTGTTGGTGGAGGTTGATGGAGGAGATTGATATGGGAAGATACGACAGGAATATGAATATGCTAACAAAGGAGGAAAACGAAAGGCTAAGGAATTTTAAGGTTTGTGTTGTAGGGTGCGGCGGATTAGGCGGATATATTATTGAAATGCTTGGAAGATTAGGAATTGGGTATATAACGGCCGTTGATAAAGATGCCTTTGAAGAATCAAATTTAAACAGGCAGATACTTTCAAATGTTAATAATTTAGGTCAATATAAGGCAATTGAGGCAAAAAGGAGAATGGAATCGGTAAATCCGGAAGTAGTTGTTAATCCTATGGTTGCTGAATTCAACGATAAAAACGCAGAGGAAATCCTAAAAGGACATAATATAGTTATCGATGCCCTTGATAATATACAATCAAGGTTAATTTTGCAGGATATATGCGAAAAGCTAAGCATTCCTCTTATTCACGGTGCAATTGCCGGTTGGTATGGTCAGGTAACTACTATATTTCCAGGAGATAGAACCTTGGATTATATATATAAAAATAAAGTTCAAAAAGGTATAGAAAAGGAATTAGGGAATCCTTCCTTCACTCCTGCCTTAGTTGCATCAATTCAAGTTAGCGAGGCCCTTAAAGTTCTTTTAGGAAGGGGAGATTTATTGAGAAAAGAAGTTTTGTATATAGATACCTATACACAGGAGTATCATAAGGTAAGATTTTAATTAAAGAAAGGTGGTAATATTATGATTTTAACAACAACTCCATCGATTGAAGGTAAAAGAATAATCGAATACAAAGGGATTGTATTCGGCGAGGTTATTAGCGGTGTCAACTTTGTAAAGGACTTTATGGCAGGGCTTACTGACTTTTTAGGCGGAAGATCAAAAACCTATGAAGAAGAGCTGATGTATGCAAGGCAAAGAGCCCTTGAGGAGCTAAGGGAAAGGGCAGCTGCAATGGGAGCTAATGCAGTTGTTGGAATCGACATCGACTATGAAGTTTTAGGCCAGGCGGGAAGTATGCTTATGGTAACGGCATCGGGAACTGCAGTTGTTGTTGAATAAGCCTAAGGTTTATCCTTAGGCTTTTTTAGTTGAACAGAAAAAGGTAAAGTAGTAAAATAAATATGTAAAAAATGTAAAAATTGGTGATATCAAAAACAAAAGGGGGAATTTATTTGAGCATTGATTATAAATCCTGTTTAGCCGCTGCTTCCCTTTTACATGACATAGGAAAATTTATAAGGAGAAGTGGAAAAACTAATACAACCCATCATTATGCCTCCTACTTGTTTGTTATGGAAAATCTTAAAGGTAAAGGAATTTTCAGAGATGAAGAGGTTGAATTCATTGCAAACCTTGTAAGGTATCATCATGACGAAAAGGATAAAGAAGTTACAGAACTTGAGGGTGGTAAGAACAACATTTTCCTTAAAATACTAAAGGAATCCGACAGCGACTCTGCCTCTGAAAGAAAGGAATATAAAGGAGAAATGGAAGGAAGTATAGAGGATGAGCCTTTAACCAATATATTGTCGGCTGTTAATGGGGCATTTTGTGATGATTGTAATTTAAATGATATTAAAGTAAACTACCCTAAAACATATTATCCCTTTGCCTTTACAGATAAATACGAGGGAAGGGATAGAACAAAGGCTGAGGCTGAAAACCAATATTACCTTTTTTTAAGGGATTTTATTGAGCTTATAAATTTAAAGCCGTCAAGGGATGAGTTCATAATTTCCCTCAATTATTTGCTGAAAAAATATACATCCTACATAACCTCGTCAGGGAAGGAACTTATAAGGGATATATCCCTTTATCATCATACCTTTACAACGGCAGCCTTTGCTTTGTGTAGATTATTGGACTATGAAGAATACGGACATAGGAAAGAGCAGGAGTATAAAATAGTTTTTGGCAGAATATTTAACATTCAAAATTATATTTTCAATAATCTAAACAAAAACATAGAAAAACCTTTAAAAAGGATTTTAACAAGAAGCAATTTGATAACCTTAATCAACACAATAATTCCTTACCAAATAGTAAGAAGACTAGAGCTTTACCCCTTTAATATAATATTTAGCGGAGGAGGAAGCTTTTTAATAATCATTCCTAAAACTCAGGAGGAAAATGCAAAAAAAGTTTTAGATGAAATTCAAGAGGATGTCTCAAGGCTGTTTGAAAACAAGGTGTATTTTGAATATGTTATAGAAGATTTAATCGTTAGAGAGGATGCTAAGGAATATTCCTTTGAAAAATATTTTAAAGAAGCTGCCCATAATGTAAACTTAAAAAAATTTAGTAGAAGTCTAAATAGCTTAAAGATGGATTTAAATAAAAAATATCATGTGTGTCGAAATTGCGATATAAATACGGAAAAGGAAGATTTATGTGCTATTTGCGATATAGAAAACAAGTGGATGAACGTGGACCTATTTAATTTTAAAATTCCCTATGAAAAGGCAGAGATTAAAAATATATTAAACCCCGAAATCTTTGATTTAGAAGGTAGGCTGAATTTATTTTTCAACTATAACATCGCAAGGGATCAAAGATTAGTTGTGGATGTCAAGGAAATAGGCATGCTGAGGATTAAAAGGTCGGAGGATTTTTGTAAAAATTGCCAAGAAAAATGCGATATAGCATTAAATTCTGATATTAGTTTAAACTGTTTTGCAAATATAAGTAAAAACGATACTATAGTTGCTACTGCCAAGATAGACGTCGACGATTTATACTTTTTATTGTATGAGGTTTATCCCTTTGAATTTAAAAACAATGAAAAAGGCGAAAGATATCCCTTTTCAATATCAAGATTATCATTTTTATCAAGCGTTATAGACTCCTTCTTTACAAGCTATACAAAACATTATATAGAAAGATACGCAAAGGATAAGATACTCCTTTTATACAGCGGAGGTGACGACCTTTTAATAACCGGAGGATATGAAGACGTTATAAACTTTGTTATAGCCTTTGAGAAGGAATTTGGAAGATATATAAGCGAAGGAGAAAAAAGGGAAATAACGTTGACATCAGCGATAGTTTTCCATAAATCCAACAAACCCTTCAACAGGGTTATGGAAAAATTAAACGACATGATGGAAAGGGCAAAGAGATATAAAAATTGCGTAATGGTAAACGATATTCTGCTTAAATATAATCAGTTAGAACTGGTAAATAGAAGAAGCGATGATTTAAGAAAAATAGTTTCAAAAAAATACATCTCAAGGAAGCTGATTTACGATATGATAAAAATTATGGAGATGAACAAAAAAGGTGCCATTTTTCAAGCTAAGAGGGCAGCCCTTTATAATTACTACATAAACCGAAATGTCCTGCAGAAGGAGATATTAAAAGACAAGGAAAAGGACAGAGAAATAAAAGAAAAAATAGAGAAATTATTTAACTCAATTGTAAATGTGGAAGAAAAGCAAACTAGACTCTCTATTTTTATCTTAGAGCTTGCACTTAGAAAAACAAAAACAAGGGGTGGAGAGGATGAATAAGGAAAATCAACCAAGAATGAATAGCAATGTGGTAAGTTCAAATATAGATAATGTTTTAAATAAGTTGGAGGAAAGGGTTAGGTCAGGATTTTTAAAGGATGATATTTTAGACATCGATGTTATAAAGCTTTGCGAGGATTTTGCAAAGGAACTTAGGGACCTTCAAATATCCCAAAGTTCCATAAGAAATATTTACGATTCCTTTAAAACCATTCAGCTTGGGCTTCAAAAGGAATTTGTTAAGCTTTTTTCCGACAATCTTAGTGATATAAAAAAGGAAGAAGCAGAAGATGGTGCCTTTAAAAGGGTGCATCCTAAAGTTAAACTTATGAAAAGCAAGGCGAACTATGTCCTTGAAAGGAAAATAGAAGATAAACCTAAATTTGAAGTTCAGCAGCAGAACAAAGGATATTCTTCTTTAAAAAGATTTATATTCATTTTTGTTGATAAAATAAGTTCTAAAAAGGAATTTGATGCCTTTATGGATTTATTTGAATGCGTTTTAGGTAATTTAAAATAGGAGGGACAAGGCTATGGCAAAGCTTGTTAAGATAATCAACATGAAAAGAATAATGAGATTAAAAACCGGACTTAGAATTGTAGGCGGCGATGACGAGATAAGGATTGGAGGAGTGGATAACTCCATAATCAAGGATCCTCTAACAGGTCTTCCGTATATTCCTGGTTCGTCTTTAAAGGGAGTTTTAAGGTCTTCATTGGAAATTGCAAAGGGTAAAACTAAAGTTTGCGACTGTGGTGAATGTATAATCTGCAGAATATTTGGAAAGGCAAACAACAAAGAAACAGAAAAGCTAAGGAGCTTTACAAGGATTATAGTTAGGGACTCCTTTTTAACAGAAAGAAGTAAAGAAATACTTAATGAAGTATTGCCCTTTGGAGTTGAGATAAAAAAAGAAAACTCAATAGATAGGGTAAAGGGAGTTGCAGCAAGTCCAAGAACCTTTGACAGGGTTCCTGCTGGTGCTGAGTTTGAAGTTAACATCGTATTAAAAATATTTGAAGGCGATGATGAAAAGGAGATATTGGATGCGTTAGAGTTAGCCTTTAAGCTTGTAGAACACAACTACATAGGAAGTTCCGGAAGCAGGGGCTATGGTCAGGTTGAGTTTAAGAAGGCAGAGTTTGATTATTTTGATGTTAAAGGCGAGGTAGAAAGAATTTTAGGATAGGGTGAAGGATATGATTTATAGGGCGGATTTTAAGCTTAAAAGTTCAAACATAAACTTAATATCTCCAACCATATTTGGAAATATATCAAGGGTTTTGTTTGAGATTTTTGATGAGGATGAGGCTTTAGAATATATCGATTTGATTATTAAAAGCAAAACATTGATAAGCGATATGCTTGTAAAGGGAAAACTCCCAAACATTAATTGCAGCGATACTACATTTCAGGGGAAAAGCGAGGATTTAAAAACAAAACGAAAGGAATTTAGAAATTGGAAGGATGGTCAAAAAAATAGATATGATTTAAAATTTGAGGAAAACACAAGGCTAAGGATAAGAATAGACAGGCAAATGGGGACTGCAGAGGAAGGATATCTTTTTTATGAGGATGAAAAAAGGTTTAACGGAGAATATTCAATTTATGTCTATACCGAGGATAAAAAGGTTTTGGACATTTTTGAAATAGTTTTTAAGATATTTGAAAAAACAGGCATTGGAAATGATTTAAGCGTTGGTTTAGGACAAGTTGAGTTTAATAAATTTGACGGAAAAATATTTACAAGGGATGTTGAAATGGAAAAACTTTTCATAAAAAGGAGCAAATTAAAATACAGCTTATCTTCTTCAATCATTACGGATGATGTTTTAAAGGATTACAGATTATTAAGATATGAAATTTCAAGATATGACGGAAGAAGCTTAAACTTAGTAAAGCCATCTTACTTTCTATTTGAAAAGGGGGCAATGCTGGAAGTATTAGATTTTAAAGGCCCTTATTTATATGAGTATAAAGATGGAGAAAGGAATGTATTTATCTATAACTGCGTTTTTCCAATTACAATTGAAACGGAGGAAGGAAGATGAAAATAACTCCTTCAGTTGACGTATATAAAATAGAAGTTGAAGTTTTATCCCCAACCTGCACAGGAGGGGTTGACAACTTAAGCGGCGGAGACGATATGAAATATAAAAGCTACGAATATTTTATTCAAGATGATAGGATATATTTTGTTGGAGAAAACGATATAATGAACCTTTTAAATCTTGGAATACTTAGATTAGAGGATTTAGAGGATGAATATGAAGTTTTAATAAACAAGATAATCGAAAAGGAAGATGCAAAAAGATATTTAAAGTGGGCAAAGCTTTCAAAAAGGCTGGAGAATAAAATAGACCTTTTTAGGTTTTCAAAGTCGACTATAATTGAAGAAAAGGGAATAAGGGAAATCCCAACTATTTTTGGATCAACAATAAAAGGAATTTTAAGAACAGGATTTATAACCTTTAGGGATGCTGATGTAAGATATACCTTTGAAAGGAACAAGAAGAAGAAATTAATTCTAAAAAATCTTACTATAAATAACACAGAATATACATCTAAAAGCGTTTTAGCAGCTACTTTTAAAAAACATGAATATACCATAAACATAGATAACTTTAAGGATGATGTAATAGTAAATTTAATATTTAAAAACATAGTTTGCTCTGATTTAAAACTTTATGAAGGGGATATGATAATCGAAAAGATAAGCAGGGTAAACAGAAAAAGTAAAAGCAGCAAAAAAGAAAAAAACAGCGGTATTCCCCAATATTTTGAAACACCCCAAATTGGTGCAAAGTTTAGGGGAGAGATAAGATACAAATACAACGACAATAAAAATACATTGCTTTCTGCCTTTTCATGCTTAAGTAAAGCAAAGGAAGCCATAAACCCTGTGGAGGAATGCTTTATAGGGCTTAAGAAACTCAGCGATGGCATAATAGAAGCAGAAAAAAGGATAATGAGGCAAATAGCAGAGGATAAATTAGATAATTTTTACGAAACATTAAGGCAGGAAAATAAAAAGGAAAATCAATTTGTGTTTAAGCTAGGTTATGCAGGAATACTTTCTAAAACATTGATGGCTTTAGATAAAGTCAACTTAAATAATGACGAGTTTTTACCCTACACCATTAACGTCGTAGAGGATACTAAAGTTCCTACAGGATGGGTTAAGATAAGATGGGAGTTAGAATGAAATGAGGTTAAGGATAGTTTTTTATGCGGATAAGGAATTGATTTTACCACTACACTATAATCATCTGATTCAGAAGAATATTTATGATACATTGGATTTAGATTACGGTAATTTCCTCCATGATGAAGGCTTTGAATATGGCAGCAGACACTTTAAGCTGTTTACCTTTTCAAAGCTTGTTGTTGAAAATAAGGAAATAATAAAGGATAAAATAGTTATAAAAAAAGGACAGGTTAATCTTACCCTTTCCACTATAGATGAAAGGTTTATATTTTCCTTTATCAAAGGTATCTTAAAAAGGAAAAAATTTGTTTTTAATGAGGGAGAACTCAGTATTGAGGAGGTTTATGCCAGAAAGGATATTAAATTTAATAAGCTTGTTGCCTTAACTATATCTCCTGTGGTTGTTAAAAAATATTCCCATGATAAAAGGGATGATTTTTATAAGATAAGCGATGAGCTTTTTATTGAAAAGATAAAGGAAAATTTACTAAAAAAATATTTTGCTTATTATAACAGGGAATATGAAAAGGAGATTTTGATAGAGATTTTGGATAAAAATAGAACTAAAAAGGTGGTAGATTATTATAAAAAATACCCCTATGAAGGTTATTTAGCTGGATTTATTTTAAAAGGGGAAAGGGATATTTTAGATGTTGCCTACAGCTGCGGCCTTGGAAACAAAAACTCCCAAGGTTTTGGATGTATCGAAAAGGTCGATGAAATTAATAAATTCGATAATTACATCAAGGTTTTATAGCAATTTTTAATTTTGTCGTCGACCTCCAATCCTGCAAAAAATACGGGGGATCGACGACAAAAGAAATTTAGCATTTTCAAGGGTTTGTGAATTTTGTTAACAATTTGTTCACAAATGCAAAAATTCACAAACCTAGCTTTTTCAAGCCTCAAACGGGTTTATATGGTCCCTATAAGGGAGGAAAACTATTTTTAAAAAGAAGCACGTTTGAGTTATTCATTAGTTTATATGGTCCCTATAAGGGAGGAAAACTAGTTTTTCATATTCTTCTATTGGCATAATACTTGTTAGTTTATATGGTCCCTATAAGGGAGGAAAACTAACGTTCAAGCACTCTGTAAAATTCTTTCAACGCAGTTTATATGGTCCCTATAAGGGAGGAAAACTACGAGGTAGTAAGTTGTTCGTTTACTTGATTCATTGTTTATATGGTCCCTATAAGGGAGGAAAACTAGAAATCTTCAATATAGTCGTGAAAAGCACTTAAGTTTATATGGTCCCTATAAGGGAGGAAAACCCCAATAGTCAAAGTCAATTCTCCCTTCAAAAAGGTCTGGTTTATATGGTCCCTATAAGGGAGGAAAACCTGAGAATGACATAGAAGCATACTTAGGTCAATGTAAGTTTATATGGTCCCTATAAGGGAGGAAAACCTTTGTCATTTTTATTTTTCTTTACCATTTTTTCTAAGTTTATATGGTCCCTATAAGGGAGGGAAACATTGTGGCAGGGAAATTAAATCTTGTTTGAAATAAATCAGTTTATATGGTCCCTATAATGTATGGAAAGTTTTTTAAAGTTAAATTTAAGCTTTGCTAAACGTTTTAGAGTGATTAAGGATATCAAAAAGCTTTTAATAGCTGTAAAAAATAAAAAACAGGTATTTGATTTGAATACCTGTTTAAATAAATTAGTTTATTTATTTTTACTTAATGGCATTTTTTAAGTTTTTTTATCTCATTTTTTTTGCCCTCAAGGCTGTTTAAGGTAATTTGTTAATTCTTTATTTTCTTATTTTTGTTTTTTATAATCTTACTTTAAAGATTTTAAAATACATGAAATAAGTTTTAGCTAATTTTTGTCTATTAAAAAATTAAAATTTTCATATTTTATTTATCTGTCTTAGGAAAAATTATTTTCCAATATAGGCAAGAAAGTATTTGAGCTTTTTGTTAAACTCAAACACGGTTTGAGAAGCTTTGATTTTTGTATTAAAATAATAATAAATTTTGCAGCGAACCTATTTTTTACGTAATATCTAATGAATAATTGAAATAACTTGATTTATCGAATATTTATAAAATTTTACAAAAACATCACCTCAGCTTCGCTGCAATATATCACTATTTTAAAGATTATATAATTGCTTAAATATTAGTAAATATCTAGTTTTTGAATGTTTCTGTATTTAGGGTTTATATTGTCCCTATGAGGGAGAAAAATTTTTATTCAACATTAATACTTTCCATGCACCAATTCTGTTTATATTGTCCCTATGAGGGAGAAAAATTAACTTTACTTACTATTACATCTTTAATTGATACTAAGTTTATATTGTCCCTATGAGGGAGAAAAATCAAAAATATGTAACCAAAGCAGCAAAACAAGGTTCAAGTTTATATTGTCCCTATGAGGGAGAAAAATTTTGCTGATTGATCTTTTTGCTTAATTTTTTCTTGTGTTTATATTGTCCCTATGAGGGAGAAAAATACTTTTACCCAAGTGTTATTTTCAAATTTTTTTACCCCCGTTTATATTGTCCCTATGAGGGAGAAAAATCAGAATAAAATTCAGCATAGTATCTCTCATTACCTCTCTGTTTATATTGTCCCTATGAGGGAGAAAAATAAAAAGTTTTAACGCTCTATGTATGCCCCGCGCATACGTTTATATTGTCCCTATGAGGGAGAAAAACTAATTAGAAATACCTTTACCAAAGTAAATATTAAATGCGTTTATATTGTCCCTATGAGGGAGAAAAACTTCAATCATTTAATCACCTCACACGGAGCAACGCGACAAGTTTATATTGTCCCTATGAGGGAGAAAAACAATTTACATTTAATCTATACATTCTATCACCTACAAGTTTATATTGTCCCTATGAGGGAGAAAAACATAACATAGAGAAAGGAGGTTTAATATGTTGCAGTGTTTATATTGTCCCTATGAGGGAGAAAAACCATTTTTTCAATATCTTTAAAATCAAGTTTTGGAACGTTTATATTGTCCCTATGAGGGAGAAAAACTTACTACTTATTTTAATTCCCCTGAACTTCTCTTCAGTTTATATTGTCCCTATGAGGGAGAAAAACTGGATATATTCCAAAATTGTATTGCTTTTTAAATTCAGTTTATATTGTCCCTATGAGGGAGAAAAACTATCATACAAAATATCATAAGTTACACATAAACTAGTTTATATTGTCCCTATGAGGGAGAAAAACAGGGGAAGAAAACAATTATAGATTAAAAGGAGTGAGTTTATATTGTCCCTATGAGGGAGAAAAACATATGGCATATTAATAGTTTTTGCTCCAGCTGATGCAAGTTTATATTGTCCCTATGAGGGAGAAAAACGCAATATCTGTCATTAGGATTCAATTCGTTTGACGCATGTTTATATTGTCCCTATGAGGGAGAAAAACCCTAAATATTTTAGACCTTCAAGTATAAGTGGATGTAAGTTTATATTGTCCCTATGAGGGAGAAAAACGCTTTTTATAATACTGTAACCTAACCTCATACTCATCTAGTTTATATTGTCCCTATGAGGGAGAAAAACCATTATTCATTATTCGCCCCAAAGGCGTCATTTTATATAAAAGTTTATATTGTCCCTATGAGGGAGAAAAACTTGGTATTGAGATTTGTGTTAATAGCGACGGGGATTATAGGTTTATATTGTCCCTATGAGGGAGAAAAACCTATAATAGGCAAGTCTCTTGGATAAGCAGAAATTTTAGTTTATATTGTCCCTATGAGGGAGGAAAACATTCTTATCAATATACAAATTCATCATACAAGACTTTAGTTTATATTGTCCCTATGAGGGAGGAAAATGTTTTTCACTATACCACCTCTCGTAAAAATTAGCTAATTTATATTGCCCCTATTAGGGAGTAAAATTTTCTTTCATTTAATATTTCACCCTTCTTTTGTATTAGTTTATATGGTCCCTAAAAGGGAGAAGTTTATAGGTGACAAGCTGATTAGTAATAAATTATTAAGGTAAATATTGTGAAATTAAAGTTGCTTATGTGAATTAGAATTTTAATACTATTTCATATTCATGTGATTCTGCACGGATAAAAATTAATTAGTATTTCTTATAAAATTATGTTATAATCTTAATGTTTCTATCTTCCCTTTAAGGGAGGAATTTATTTTTTCCCAATTTAAAAATAATACCTTCTCTTAAGTTTATATCGTCCCTATAAGGGAGAAGAGCCTAAGGTTTTCCTTAGGTTTTTTTATTGAAGAATTTTTATATTTGTTATATAATATATATAACAAATATAATAGGAGGGGTTTTATGGTGCCCAGTATAAAGATTATTTTTATGGTCATTACTGCTTTAATAGCCTTTGGTTTGCCTATTGTTCTTGGGATTGTTTTTTGCAAAAAGTTTGGCGGAACTGTAAAGGCGATATTAGTAGGTGCCCTTGTGTTTTTCATTTTTCAAATGGTTTTAAGGATTCCTCTTTTGCAGGCCTTTTCTAAAGAGGGTTGGTATCTTACAATGGCAAAAAACCGCATATTACTTGCAATATTTTTAGGCCTTACAGCAGGGATATTTGAGGAGGTTGGAAGATATTTAGGCTTTAGATTTTTGCTAAAGGACAGACTAACTTATGGAAATGGTCTTGCCTTTGGAGTTGGACATGGCGGAATTGAAGCCATCCTTTTGGTTGGGCTTAATTATATTAATTTTATTATTTTTTCTGTTTTATTAAACAAAGGCTTAATATCTAAGGTATTCTCAGGAAAGATTTCAAATGAAATGATAAACGATGTTGTAAAGGTTATAGTAAATACTCCAGGTCATAATTTTCTTCTTGCAGGCCTTGAAAGGGCCTTTGCTATAACCATTCAGATAGCTTTATCTTTAATAGTTCTTCTTGCGGTTAGGGATAAAAATTTTGTCTATCTGTTAATTGCTATTCTGCTTCATATGCTAATAGACACTCCTATTGCCTACATGGCTATGCAGGGCGTTAATGTGTTTATTTTAGAAGGAGTAACATTTTTAATTGCACTTGTTTCTTTATACTTTATGATTAGGATGAAGGATATGGATAAAGGAACTAATGAAGTAGAAATATAAGGAAGTGGGAGGATGTTTATAAAAATTGATTTAACATCGGATGTTCCTATATATGTTCAGATAAAAAATGCAATAATAGAAGGAATAGCAAGGGGGGAGCTAAAAGAAGGGGACAGCTTACCCCCTATAAGGCAGCTGGCTGAGGATATTGGAGTGAACATGCATACCATAAATAAAGCCTACAACCTTTTAAAGGATTTAGGGTTTATAACTATAAACAAAAAATACGGTGCGGTAATACAAGTAGAAGGCTTTAATGGGGCCTTTATGGAAAGTTTAAAGGAGGAGCTAAGGCCTATCATTACCGAAGCCTTTGTTAAAGGAATGGATAGAGATGCATTTATAAAGCTGGTTGAGGGAATTTATGATGATTTTGGGGGAAGAAGAAATGAGTAAGATAGTGTTTTTGCTGATAATGGTTCCTGATATTCTTCTTTTAAATTTCTTTGCTTTGTTTTTTCCTAAGCTTACAAGGGAAGGGATATTTTTTGGAGTTAGAATCCCCTACGGATTTAAGGAGCTTAAGGAGTTTAAGGATTTGGAGAGGGAGTATAAAAGAAATTATGCACTAACAATGGCAATTCCAACGATTATATTAATCCTCGTATTTTTCTTTGCAAGTTTAGGGATTATCATAAAAGCCATATTAATTTACACCTATTTAATACTTGTTGCAGTATTTTTAAATTACTATAGAGTTTATAGGAAGGTTTTGGAGATAAAAAGGGAAAGCAACTGGTATGAAGGGAAAAGACAGGTTGTAACTGTTAGCCTTAAAAGAAGAGAGGATGTGAAAAACTACCCTTCTAAGCTTTGGTTTTTAATCCCTTTAATGTTGATTGTGATCAATGTAGTTATTACGATTTTAAGATTTCCCTATCTTCCTGATAAAATCCCCCTACATTATGATATAAACGGTCAGGTTGATAGATGGGGGGACAAGGCGTTTTCCCATTTTATCCCTATATTCTTAGTTCAAGTAGGACTATTTGCCTTTTTATATTTAATTTACAGGTTAATCCTTAAGGGAAAGCTTTCTATAAGCCCTATAAACCCTGAAAAATCCCAGGAGACTAATGAGATGATAAAGATTATATCAGCAAGGCTTATAATAGTTTTATCTATTGTTCAGCAGCTTATATTTATGATAACTAACCTTAATATGCTTCTTATTTTGAATCTTAATTTAATGACAAATACTATAGTAGCCTTAACCCTATTAACCTTTTTAGTTATACTCCTTTTCGGAATAAAAATATATAGCCTTATCAAACATCCATTAAAAAATTATCCTAATGATGAGATAATTGAAAGGGACGATGATGAGTTTTGGAAGATGGGACTTTTTTATTATAACCCTGATGATCCATCCCTCTTTGTTGAAAAAAGAATGGGGATAGGATGGGATTTTAACTATGCTCATCCTATAGGGAAGGTAACAGCAATCGTAATCCTTTTAACTTTAGTTTTTTCCTTAATTTTTATTCTCTATCTTCCGATTTGACGGAGGCATTTTTATTTGCCTTAATTTTTTTTGGATGATATAATAAGGATAAAATTTATTTAGGAAGGTTGAGAGGATGGATTTTGCCTTTTTGTCTGAACTTATAGATAAAGAAAAAAACGTAAATCTTTTAAATCCTTTAATATGGGCCTATGTAGGCGATGCAGTATATGAGATGTATGTTAGAACATATTTGATTTCCAAAGGGGTAAAAAAGCCCCATGATATACACGTAGAATCGGTTAAATTCGTCAAGGCAGCAAATCAGTCAAAGCTTTTGGAAAAGCTTTCTCAGCATCTTACTGAGGAGGAAAATGAAATAGTTAGAAGGGGAAGGAATGCAAAAAGCTACCATGTCCCCAAAAATGCAAATGTGATGGATTACAGAAGGGCAACAGCCCTTGAGGCTCTGTTTGGGTATTTATATCTTAATAAAAGAAGTGAACGCATAGATGAGCTTTTTAGGATAATATTTGAAAATATAGATTTAATATGAGGTGATAAAGATGGGGGCAAATTTAAAGGTTGAACTTATAGCCTATACTCCTGAGGCTGAAAAGATAGTGGCATCTGCTGCAAAGCTCTGCTACAGCAGGGTTGGAGTTAGCGAAATAGAAGAAAACCTAGACAAAGAAAACATTGAAAAGTTTTTAAACATGCTTTTAGATTTAGGGCATGAATCACCTGTTGAGCATGTTAGCTTTACCTTTGCAATAGAGGGGGTATCCCGCTCCCTTACCCACCAGCTTGTAAGGCATAGAATAGCAAGCTATTCACAGCAAAGCCAAAGGTATGTAAAGCTCGATCAGTTTGAATACATAATTCCTCCAGCGATTGAAGAGGATGAAAGGGCAAGGGAAATATTTATAAAGGCGATGGAGGAGGATCAAAGGGTATATAATGAGCTTGTTGATGTCCTTTCAAAAAAGCACTATGAAAAGCTGATCTCAGAAGGCAAAAGTGAGAAGGAGGCAAAAAAGCTCTCAGAAAAAATGGCAATTGAGGATGCAAGATATGTCTTCCCTAATGCCTGTGAAACTAAAATAGTGGTTACCATGAATGCAAGAAGCCTTCTAAACTTTTTCAGGCACAGGTGCTGCAATAGGGCCCAGTGGGAGATACATAACCTTGCCGATGAGATGTTAAAAAAGGTTCGAGAGGTTGCACCGACAATCTTTAAATTTGCAGGGCCAAGCTGTGTTTATGATAAATGCCACGAGGGAAGCATGAGCTGCGGAAAAATGCTCGAGGTTAGGGAAAAATATCTAAACCTTTAGGAGTGGGATTATGATTTACAAAGCTTATTATAAATCCCCAATTGGGATTATAGAGATTAAGTCAAGGGATGGATATATAATTTCCCTTGATTTTGTTGAAAAGGAAGAAGAGGTAGAATTTATTCCTGAGGTTTTAAAGCAGTGCATTAAAGAGCTTCATGAATATTTTAATGGAGTAAGAAAAGAATTTTCTGTAAAGGTGCATCTTGAGGGGACGGAGTTTCAAAGGAAGGCTTGGGAGGAGCTTATTAAAATTCCCTATGGGGAAACTATCTCCTATAAAGAACAGGCACAAAGAATGGGAAGTCCTAAGGCCTTTCGAGCTGTAGGTCTTGCCAACAGCAAAAATCCCGTCGGAATAATAGTCCCCTGCCACAGGGTTATAGGCTCAAACGGGAAATTAACAGGATATGCAGGTGGACTTTGGAGAAAAAAATGGCTTATAGAACATGAAAAAAAGTTCCTTTAGGGTA
>JAOAEI010000028.1 GCA_026416875.1 Caloramator sp. | reverse complement strand
GAGTAAAGCCATGGGCTGTCCCCTTTATAAGACCAAAAATAGCTATAACAAATATAGGAATGAGCTTTCCTATTGTCGCTACTGTTTGAATCTTTCCACCGAATTTTGTCGAAATAATATTTGCTACGGATAAGAAAAACAAAACAAAAATTGCTAATAGTTTTTGTTGCATTTCTGTCATTGGAATAAATGTTGTTGCCTGAATAGAAAAGATTATCGCAAGGGCAGCAACTGAACCAGGAAAGTAAACTGCTATTTGCACCCATCCTAATAAGAAAGCTGCAAGGTCTCCATATAATTCCTTAAGATAAGCATATAGCCCTCCTGTTTTTGGGATGGCTGCCGCAATTTCTGCAACAGTAAGTCCTGCAGCTATTGTAATAATCCCTCCAACGATCCAAGCCAAAATTCCAAGGCCTGGTGCACCTGCATTTTTAGCAACTATTGCTGGCTTAAAAAATATACCTGATCCTATAACTACACCAATTACTATTGCTATCGCTTCTAAAAGACCAAGCTCCTTTTTTAGGGTTTCCTTTTCTTCGTAGATTTCTAGTTTTTTAGCCTCCATTATATCATCCTTTCCAGTATTTTTTCTATTGCAGCAACGTCTTTTTCATCAACTACTTCAACCCCATTTTTCAAAAGAAGCTCTGCTGTTATCCCATTACCCTCCTTTAATTTATTTGAAAAGGTGCCATCATAAACGCAGCCTTTTCCACAGGATGGGCTTTTGGATTTTAAAATAGCTGCCTTGCAGTTAAAAGCCTTTGCTATATTTAAAGTTTCATAGGCTCCCTTAATAAAAAATTTAGTTACATCTTCACCTTTAATATTAACAACTTGTCCTTTCCCCTCAAGCACATCCTCTGCACTCCCAATTATCTCAGAAGGAGGCCTTGGAGTTGTCATTCCCCCAAGCTGTTCCGGGCAAATTGGAATTAACTTTCCTTCCTTTAACTTTTGATATAAAAATTCATTAAAGTTGTTTCCTCCGTCGTATTTACAGTTTACCCCACAAAGACAAGCGCTAACTAAAATCATTTTTATCACCTTCAAAATTCACACAAGTATAAATTATAAAGTAAAATCTGAATTTAGTAAACCATTGTTAAAAGTTTATTTAAGTTCAACAATTGTAACTCCACTACCGCCTTCGCTAAAATCACCAAGTCTAAAACTTTTTACATGGCTATGGCTTCTTAGTGCCCTCTGAATTCCTTCCCTTAAGGCGCCTGTCCCTTTACCGTGGATTATAGTGACCTTAGTAAGTCCTGATAAAAATGCATCGTCAAGGTATTTATCAAGATTATAAAGAGCTTCATCTAGCGTTTGTCCCCTTAAATCGATACTTGTTGATATATTTTCTGCCTTTTCCTTTATAATCTTTGTTGTTCCCAATTTCTGTGCTTGCTTTTTAGACTTTTCTTCAATAAATAATTTGTCAAGCGGAACACTCAGTTTCATAACTCCTATTTGAACTAAAACTTCACCCCTACTATCTGGCAGGGAAAGAACCGTCCCCTTTGCTGAAACTGTAGAAACATATACTTCATCTCCAACCTTTATGTCCCTTGCTTCTATCATTCCATCCCTTACTACTACTTCTTCCTCTTGACTTGACATTGCATCAAGTTTATTTTTTAATTTCTTTCTTGCTTCTTCTACTTCCCTTATGCTTTCCGCCTCAAGGGCTCTTTTTCTAAGTTCATTAAGCTCTTTTAAGATTGCATCCGCTTCTTCCTTTGCCTGTCTTATAATCCTTCTTGCCTCTTCCTGTGCCTTTTTTATTTCCTTATCTCTTTGGCTCTCGAGCTTGTATTTTTTCTCTGAGTATTCCTTTTTAAGCTCAAGGTTTTCCTTCTTAATCCTTTGAACCTCATCGATTTCCCTTTCAAGAAGAAGAGTCTTATTTTGAAGGGACTGAATCACATCCTCAAACTTTGCAACGTCCTTTGATATAAACTCCTTTGCCCTATTTATTATATCCTCATCAAGACCAAGCCTTTTTGAAATTTCAAAGGCGTTGGACTTTCCAGGAATTCCAATTAAAAGCCTATAGGTGGGCCTTAAAGTTTCAACATCAAATTCAACGCTGGCGTTTTCAAACCCTTCCTTCTCCATAGCAAACACTTTAATTTCGCTATAGTGGGTAGTTGCAACCAGCTTAGCACCTTTAGAATAAAAATATTCCAATAAAGACATCGCAAGAGCTGCCCCTTCGCTGGGGTCCGTTCCGGCTCCAAGCTCATCAACAAGTATTAGGGACTTTTCATCGGCCTCCTTTACGATGTTTATGATGTTCTTCATATGGGATGAAAAGGTTGATAGGCTCTGTTCTATACTCTGTTCATCACCTATATCTGCAAAAACCTTGCTAAAAACAGAAACAGTTGAGCCATCGGAACATGGAATTGCAAGGCCTGCCATTGCCATCAGTGTTAAAAGGCCTGTGGTTTTTAAGGTAACAGTTTTGCCCCCTGTGTTGGGGCCTGTTATAACAAGGGCGCTAAAGTTTTGCCCAAGCCTTATATCAATTGGAACAACCTTTTCCTTGTCTATAAGTGGATGCCTCGCCTTTTTCATATTGATAATCCCCTTATCGTTAACCTCAGGAATTGAGGCGTCTAGATCAAGGCCAAACTTCGCCTTAGCCATTAAAAAGTCTAAATAGGCTATGTTTTCATTGTCGTGTAAAAGTTCCTCAAAATTTTTAGAAACCTTTTCTGAGAGCTCCTTTAAAATCCTTTCTATTTCTGCCTTTTCCTTTAACTCTAATTCTCTTATTTCATTATTTAGCTCAACTATAGGCATGGGTTCTATAAATAAAGTCGAACCGCTTGCCGACTGGTCGTGAATAAGTCCAGGAACGCTTCCCTTAAATTCAGATTTTACAGGAATAACATATCTTCCATTTCTCATTGTAATAATAGGCTCTTGAAGATATTTTGAAAGGGAGTGGAGCATCGACTGAAGTTTTTCCTTCACCCTTTGGTTTTTATCCTTTATCGCCCTTCTAATGCTATATAGCTTTTCGCTTGCCCTATCGTCTATTTCTTCTTCGCTTACTATTGCCCTTTCGATATCCTCCTCAAGGCTTTTTATATAAAATAGGGATTCTATAATTTCGTTTATTATTGGATAATTTTCTTTTTTAGCACCATCAGCAAAAAATGATTTTAATCTTTTAGTAACCCTTAAGACATCCGATACTCTTAAAAGCTCACCAGGAGTTAGGGTGAATCCCATTTTTGACCTTTTTACCGAATCCTCTATGTCCTTAACCCCTTCTAATGGAAGGCTTCCCCATTTTAAAACAACATCATAGGCTTCCTTTGTTTCCCTTAGCCTATCTTCAACCTCTAGAAGGTTTGATGTTGGCAAAAGCTCCTCACACATTTTTCTTCCCTTACTTGAAACTGCCCTTTTAGAGAGCATTTCAATTATTTTGTTATATTCTAAAACCCTAAACGTTTTTTCGTTCATCTAATCATCCCCTTTAAAGAATACCTCTATAAAAATGTCCCTTTGTTATTTTGTTTTTGTTTTCTTCTAATATTTTCTTTGCATCGCTACTTAAGGAAAAATCGCCTTTAAGCCCCCTTATTAGAGCATCCTTATAGGCTTTTACAACTTCCCCTGCAAAGGAAGGATCCTCATCTAAAAATTCTAGAATCCAAAAACTACTATTAAGACTTATAAGGTCCCTTATATGTTCAAGCATTATCGTTATCTTAGAATTAAATATATGGCTTCTGCAATATAGGTCCGTTGCAACTAAAAATCTTTCACCCATTCTGTCCTTAAGATAATGGATTTTATCTTCACAAACCCTTGGGCAATTCAGCTTAGAATACCCTTTTTCACTTCCTATTGGGCAGTGCCTGCTAACCATCAGCCTTGTTCTTCCATAGGCAAAGACAAATGTATCTTTGTTTGTCTTTGAAATAAGGTCTTTAAGTTCTCCAAGATTTAATTCCTGAGAAAGATATACGCCTTTATTTTCAAAGACATTTGTAGAAAAGGAGTTCAATATGTTAAACCCCTTATCAAGATATACATCATACCCTAAACTTAAAAGAGTATTATAAAAACCTATATTCCCGCAAAGGGCCTTTGTAAATCCCAGTTCCTTTAGCTTAGCTGCCTTTTCTTTATAGTAGTCGAATTCTTCTATAATTATCTCAGGAAAATGTGGATAAACTTTATTTTTATACTCTAAAAGCTCCACAATATCCCCTTTATTTATCCTTAATCTGTCTCCTCCAAAGAGCACCATATCAGCACCGTTTTTTAATGCCTCTTTTGCAATATCTATTCTCCCTGTTTTTATAACAATCTTTGGCTCTTTTACATTTTCCCTTTTTTGAAAATTAATATTAATCTTTATATTCTCCCTTTTTCCCTGAAGCTCGTCAAGAAGTTTTTCAATTGCCCTTCTTCTTAATTCGTTTAATTTTGAAACAGGAATCATAATATTATCTTCAATTTCAACCTCGATATTTTCAAAGAAAAATGGAGTATCCTTCGTCTTTGAAAGGGCTTCGATTACCCTATCTTTAGTTGTTGGCCTTGTCTTTGCAACCTCAACACCATCTAGGGTAACCTTTATTTTTTTAGGCCCTATAATCTCAAGTTCCATTCCTTCTTTCGCAGCTTTAAATCTTCCAAATATAGGAACTTTTTTTACGTCCTTTCCTTCAAAGCTCTCCCTTGCCCTTTTAATAAGCTCTGCATCCAGGGTTTTATATAAAATATCGCCAACCTTTGCATCCTCAAAATAAATTTTTACAATGTCACCCTTTTTAGCCTTTTGAACTTCTTTACCATCCTTATCGTAAATAGTGTTGACGGGAACCCCTATTCCCTTTCCAAAAACTTCAAGTCCATCTCCTAAGTTAAGTTCATCCTCAAGTTTTATTTGAACGAATTTTCCCTTCTTACTTATTACCTTTCCTAATAGAACACCCCAATTTTTAGGGTTTTCGTAGGACATCATTTTATGACCACTTTCGTTAAACAAATAGGCTGTTGTAAATCCCCCTCTGTTGAAAATCTTTACAACATCCTCTTTATCTTTCTCAGTTAAAATCCCGTCAATTGCCCTTCTGTAGGCGCTGACAACAGTTGCAACATATTCCGGCCTTTTCATCCTTCCTTCTATTTTAAGTGACTTTACTCCTGCCTTTATTAATTTTTCAATATGTTCTAAAGTCCAAAGATCCTTAGGACTTAAAAGGTATTTTTTATCTCCATCATCTATTGAATACTGCATTCTGCAGGGCTGGGCGCATCTTCCTCTGTTTCCACTTCTTCCTCCTATTATGCTGCTAAAAAGGCACTGCCCTGAGAAAGATATACAGAGTGCTCCATGGATAAACACCTCAATTTCAGCATCCGTATTTTTACAAATATGTTCAATTTCACTTAGGCTAAGTTCCCTTGCAAGAACAACCCTTTTAATACCTTGTGAATGCAAAAAATTAACACCTTCAAGGTTATTAACCGTCATTTGGGTGCTGGCATGAATTTCAAAATCCTTTATGTTTTCCCTTAAAATCTTCAAAAGTCCTATATCTTGAATTATGAGGGCATCTACTCCGTTTTCATACAAAAATGCTGCATACTCAAGGGCCTTTTCAATCTCGTGGTTTTTTAAAAGGGTATTTAAAGTAACAAAAACCTTTACTCCGTAGGCATGACAAAACTTTACTGCTTCAATTATTTCTTCTCTATCAAAATTTCCTGCATACTGCCTTGCTGAAAATTCCTTGCCACCTATATAAACTGCGTCGGCACCGTTAAGAACCGCCGCCTTTAAGGCTTCAAAGTCCCCTGCTGGAGCTAATAATTCTACCATGTTTTCCCTCCCACAAAAAATAGGGGTTTACCCCCTATTGTAAAAGTTTTTCTTATTAAAATCCCTTGCTTCCTTTAAATCTTTTTTGAGCCTTACGATTTCAATTTCGCTCTCTAAAAGTTTATCTTTAAGCTCATTAATATCCTCGTCCCTCTGATTAACCTCCGCCTGCAGCCTTTGATTTTCAACATAAAGCCTTTCGTAGTCCTCCTTCATTTTCTTATATTCCTCACTGTATTCCTCAAAGGTTAAAGACGCTTCCTCATATTGTTTTTGAATCTCTTGAAGGTTTAACAATAATTCTTCATTTTCCTGCTTTAATTTATTATTCTCCTCAAGGACAAAATTATACTGGTTATATAGGCTTTCAAATTCCAACTGCAGTGTTTCAAGCTTTTTAGATGGCTCCTCGATGGATTTTTTAATTTCTTCAACTTCCCTTTTTAACTTAAAAAGCTCATCTGCAATCAAAAGGGCTGTTAAAACTGCAGCAGAAGTATCATTATGATTTATATTATTCCTTCTAATTTCCCTAATCCTTTTATCTACAAAATTAGCCAGTGAAAATAAATACTCTTCTGATTCCGTCCCCGTCAATGTATATTCACAGCCATTTATCTTAACATTTACCTTATTTTTCATATCAAGCACCCTACCCTTTCAAAATGCTGTGTTAATTATATTTTATCATTATTTTAGAATTTTTCACTATAATTTTTTTGTTTTATAATAAAATTACAAAAAAAGTTAACTGTCTTCCAGTTAACTTTTAAAAATATTTTTTTGCTTTATCTATGATAAAAAAAATATATCTTTATTGTTCATATACACAGTCCCCTTCATGAACAATTTTATATTCTATTGTAGAATTTAACTCTGCTCTTTCACTAAATTCATCCTTAGAATAAACTAATATATCAATAGGAAAGTCAATTATATTAACTAATGATTTTCTTATAAGACGAAGTATTTCCCTTTTCCTTATTGTGCTTTCTTTAACTACAATACATAAATCTATATCGCTTTCTTGGGTTGGATTTCCATAAACATATGAGCCAAACAAATAGATTTTTTCCACTGGGAGTATTTTCTTTAATTCATTAGTAATCTTATCAATTTGATATCTAATATCTTCCATCATACTTACCACCTACTAAGATTATAATAAATTAATAGTTATAATTATTATATATTGTAAAAACTAAAAATGTAAACTATTTTAATACTTAAAACCCCCACCTTTAATTATAGGTGGGGGGTAAAAACTACCTTAGCTGAGCTCCGAGCTTTTCTGAAAGGGATTTTATGATGCTCTCATGAACCTTATTAACTTCTTCATCGGTTAATGTTCTGTCTTCTCTTCTGTAGATTATAGAGTATGCTACCGACTTCATTCCTTCTGGAACTTGTTTTCCCTTGTAAACGTCAAATAGTTTAACTTCTTCTACTATTTCTTTTCCTATCTTCCATATGATATCTTCAATTTCTGCAACAGCAACCTCATCCTTAACCAAAACTGCAATATCCCTATCAACTGCAGGATACTTTGGAAGAGGCTTATACTTTCTTTCAGCTTTATATGCTTCAAAAAGCGGCATAAGCCCAATTTCAGCAACATAAATTCTGTCTTCAATTTCATAGTTTTCAGCAACCTCAGGATGAACTTCTCCAAAGTAACCAATAGGTTTTCTTCTTACTATTAGCTTTGCACATCTTCCTGGATGGAGTCCAGGATTTTCCTCATCCCTTTCATAGTCTACTTTATCTATTCCTAATACATAAAGGATATTTTCAATAACTCCTTTTAAATCAAAAAAGTCAACTTTGCCAATCATTCCAATTGAAAGCTTTACAGGTTCATAGGGCATATTTTCTGCTGGATGATAGGTCTTTGCAACTTCAAATATTTTAACTTCCTTATTGTCCCTTGCATAGTTTATCCTTAATGTTTCTAATATGGAAGGAATTAACGTTGTTCTCATTATGCTAAAGTCCTCACCAAGAGGATTTAATATTTTTACTGTATTTCTCAGCGGACTATCTTCAGGAAGCCTTATTTTGTCAAAAATCTTTGGGCTTACAAAGGAATATGTGTTGATCTCGAAAAATCCTCTACTTACAAGAACGTTTCTTATTATATTAGTAAGCCTTTGTTCTTTGGTTAGAGCAGCCTCAACAGCTTCTCCCTTTATCTTTTCTGTTGGAATCTTATCGTATCCATAAAGCCTTGCTATCTCTTCTGCAACATCCTCTTTTATCCTTATATCCTGCCTGAAGGTTGGAACCTCGATCTTTAACTTTTCTCCTACTTCAACCTTCATTCCAAGATATTTTAGCATATCTGCCATTTCTTCCTTTGAAATATTAATTCCTATAAATTCATTTATCCAGTTTGGATCAACCTCTAATGTATATGGCTTTACAGGGTTTTTGTAAATATCTATTTTCCCACCTACAACCTCTCCAATTTCGAGAGCTTCAACAAGGTGGCATGCTCTATCAAGGGCTAGATCCACAAGGTTTGGATCTAAATCCTTTTCAAATCTTGATGAGGATTCCGTTCTAAGTCCCAATTTTTTAGCTGTAAGCCTTACATTAGGTCCATTAAAGTTTGCACATTCAAATACTACAATTGTAGTGTCGTCCTTTATCTCAGAGTTAAGTCCTCCCATAACTCCTGCAACTGCAACGGCACCTTTTTCATCTGCAATTACAAGCATTGAGGAATCTAATGTTCTTTCAACTCCATCAAGGGTTGTAAACTTTTCACCATCCTCTGCCCTTCTTACTATTATCCTTTTTCCATTTATGAATCTATGGTCAAAGGCGTGCATCGGTTGGCCAAGTTCAAGCATCACATAGTTTGTAATGTCAACTATATTGTTTATCGGTCTTACTCCAGCATCCATAAGGCGCTGCTGCATCCACTCAGGGGATGGACCTATCTTTACGTTTTTTATAACCCTTGCAGCATATCTTCTACATAGATCATCCTTAACTTCAACATCTACATAATCTTTAATATTCTCATCGTTTTCCTTAAAACTTGTCTTTATTTCCTTTAATGGAAGTCTAAATGTAGCAGAGGCTTCCCTTGCAATTCCATAAATCCCAAAGCAGTCGGCTCTGTTTGATGTTATTTCAAAATCAAGGATTCCGCCCTTAAGTCCTAATATTTCTTTAATGTCAACTCCAATTGGCGTTCCCTTTGGAAGAATCATAATCCCGTGAACTGAATCGTCATCGGCAATTCCAAGCTCCGCCTCAGAGCAGAGCATTCCATTAGAATCTACTCCCCTTAATTTTCCCTTTTTTATTTTAACTCCGCCAGGTAAAGTTGAGCCGTGGAGGGCAACAGGAACAGTATCTCCCTCTTGAACGTTTTCTGCACCTGTTACAATTTGAATAACCTCTTCTCCAACGTTAACCTGACACACCCTCAGCTTATCGGCATTAGGATGCTTTTCTATCTTTTCTACATATCCTGTAACTACCTTATCAATTTCCTTTCCGTATTCTATAACCTCTTCAACCTTTGACCCTGACATTGTAAGGGCATCAGCAACTTCTCTTATATCCTTTTCTATATCAACATATTCCAGCAGCCAATTATATGGAACCTTCATCTTATCCCTCCTTAAAACTGCTTCAAAAATCTAATATCGTTTTCGTAAAGAAGCCTTATATCGTCTATTCCATACTTTATCATAACTATTCTATCAAGCCCCATTCCAAAGGCAAATCCGCTGTATTCCTCTGGATCTATTCCGCCCTTTGTTAAAACATCTGGATGCACCATTCCGCATCCTAATATTTCAATCCATCCGGAACCTTTGCATACCCTGCAGCCCTCTCCTCCGCAGACAAAGCAGGATACATCCATTTCAGCTGATGGCTCTGTAAATGGGAAGTGGTGGGGTCTGAATTTAGTCCTCGTCTTTTCTCCAAAGAACCTCTTTGCAAAGGTTTCAAGGGTTCCCTTAAGATTTGCCATCGTAATTCCCTTATCTACAACTAGCCCTTCAATTTGATAGAATATTGGTGAATGGGTAGCATCAACTGCATCGGATCTATATACCCTTCCTGGAGCAATTATTCTTATTGGCGGCTTTGTTTTTTCCATTGTTCTAACCTGAATTGGGGATGTTTGAGTTCTTAAAACAAGGTTTTCGCTTATATAGAAGGTATCCTGCTCATCCCTTGCAGGATGGTTTTTAGGAACATTAAGGGCTTCAAAGTTGTAGTAGTCAAGCTCCACTTCAGGTCCTTCTGCAATTGAAAAGCCCATTCCAAAGAATATATCCTTAATCTCATCTAAAACCTTATTTAAAGGATGAATTCCGCCGATTTCAACCTTTTTCCCCGGCATCGTAATGTCTATGTATTCGCCCTTTATTTTAAGCTCCCTTTCCTTGTTTTTAATGTTTGAAAGGGCATTGTTAATTTCCTCTTCTATAAACTCCCTAACTTCATTGGCAAGCTTTCCTATTATCGGCCTTTCCTCAGGAGATAAACTTCCCATTCCCCTTAGAATTGTAGTTAAACTTCCTTTTTTACCAAGATATTTAACTCTAATCTCGTCTATCCTTTGGCTGTTTGTAGCTTCCTTAATCTCCTCTAGAGCTTCTAATTTTATTTTTTCAAGCTGTTCTCTCATCCTCTAACCTCCCTTTGTATAAAAATAAATCCCCATCCCAAGTAGGGACGGGGAAACCGCGGTACCACCCTAATTGAGCCGTAAGGCTCCTCTTATTTTTATAACGGCAATGCCGCCATCAGCCTACTTAGTTTCAGCTGAGGAACTCTGGAGGGAAGGTTCAATCGGCTACATTGCAGGCTTGCTCTCAATCGCGGCAGGCCCTCCCTGTGCACATCACCGACCTACTGTGCTCCTTCACCGTTTCGGATATTAAACTCTTATTAAATTATAATTTTTAAGGTTTATCTTGTCAATCTTTGCCTTACAACTTCATATATAACAATAGCCGACGCAACTGCAGCGTTTAAAGATTCTGCCTTTCCTACCATCGGTATTTTTATTTTATGGTTTGAAAGATCAATATGCTCCTTTGGAATCCCATTTGCCTCGTTTCCTATAACAAGGGCTGTTTTTTCTTTAAAGTTATAGTCATAAATTAGCTTTTCTGCCTCAAGGCTTGTTGCATATATATTAAATCCTTGGTCCTTTAAAAATTCTGAAGCATCTTTAAAATCATCGAAATATATAATCGGAACTCTAAATATAGACCCCATTGTTGAACGTAAAGTTTTGGAATTATATGGATCAACAGTTCCCTTTATTACAATCAGTGCATCTCCCCCTGCTGCATCAAGGGTTCTAATTATTGTTCCAAGGTTTCCAGGATCCTGCACCCCATCGGCTATAACAGCAAAATCCCTCAAGTTAACCTTGTTTTCTCTTTTTCTACACACTGCAACAACACCTTGTGGAGTTTCTGTATCCGAAAGTTCTTTCACTATTGCCTCTTCTACTTCATACTTTTTAACGTCCCAGTCTAAAATATATGAATACTTTGAATCTAGAATTTTATTTGAATAAAAAATATGCTCTACAAAATTTTCCTTAACGGCCTCTTCAACAAATCTTGCACCTTCGATTAAAAATTTATTAAGTTCATCCCTATACTTTTTTTGCTTTAATTTTAATGCTTCCTTTATTAAAGGATTGTTTTTCCCTAACATAAACATCCTACCTTAATTTTTCATTTTCAAATTTTCTTATATTTTCGTTTGTAGATATAACAACCAAAATATCCCCAGGTTTTATAACATCATCGGCACCTGGTGAGACATCTATCTCCTTGTCCCTTTTTATAGCCATAACATTAAATCCGTATTTGTTTCTCATATCAAGTTCCCTTAGTGATTTATTATACCACTCTTCAATTGCAGTAAGTTCAATTATATTGTAATCAGGTGAAAGTTCAATAAAGTCAAGGATATTAGATGTGCAAAGGTTGTGGGCTACTCTAACTCCCATATCCCTTTCAGGGAAAACAACCCTATCAGCACCTATTTTATAAAGAACCTTTGCATGAAGATCGTTATGGGCCTTTGCTATAACGTATTTTATTCCGAGCTCCTTTAAAAGAAGGGTTACCATTACGCTCGACTGAATGTCTGACCCTATCGTTACAACCGCCACATCAAAATTCCTTATTCCTAAAGATCTAATTGTTGATTCATCTGTTGCATCTGCCTGAACTGCATGGGTTACAAAGTCTGATATATTTTGAACAGTCTCTTCATCCTTATCTATTGCCAAAACTTCGTTCCCAAGGGAATAAAGAGTTCTTGCAACGCTTGATCCGAATCTTCCAAGCCCAATAACTACGAACTGTTTAGATTTCATAACAATCCTCCTAATCATCCTACAAGTATTTTATCCTCTGGATATTTTATAGCCTTACTTGCCATAAGCTGCTTTCTTGCAAAGGCAAGGGCAAGGGTCATTGGTCCCACTCTTCCTGAATACATTGTAAATATAATTATTAGCTTACCTATTGCATCAAGTCTTGTTGTCAATCCAAGACTAAGTCCAACAGTTCCAAAGGCAGATGTCGCCTCATACATAAATTCCATAAAATCGCCCTGCTGAGTTATGGAAAGAATCATCGTAACAACAATGACTAATATAAAGCTTATAAAAGTAATTCCAACCGCTCTATAAACGAGTTCCTTTGGAATTCTTCTCTCAAATATTTCGGTATCCTCTCTCCCCCTTACAACTGCCAAAACTATCATTAATATTAATGTTGCTGTCGTTGTTTTAATACCGCCTCCTGTTGAACCTGGTGAGGCCCCTATAAACATAAGTATTATAGTTAAAAATTTGCTTGCTGTAGTCATATCCGGAAGATTTATAGTATTAAATCCTGCCGTTCTTGGGGTTATCGATGCAAATAAACTAGATAAAATTTTTCCTTTAAAGGACAATGCACCTAATGTTTTAGGGTTATTGTATTCTAGAGCAAAAAAGGCTACTGCACCGGTAACTATTAAAATTGAAGTGGCAAGCAAAACTACCTTAGAATGTAAAGAGAGCTTTTTAAAATTTCTATTGTTAATTATTTCAGTAACAACTCCAAAGCCTAAACCTCCAATTACTATAAGAGACATAATTGTTAAGTTTATAACCACATTATCAACATAGGGCGTTAAGCTTCTAAATCCACCTATAAGATCAAATCCAGCATTGCAGAAGGCAGATACCGCATGGAAAACGCCGTAATAAATTCCCCTTTTCCACCCGTATTGCGGGATAAATTGGGTGGCTAAAAGAATAGCACCTAACCCCTCTATAGAAAAGGTTATACCCATAACATAAATTGCAAGTTTAACTATACCTTGAATATTAAAGGCGTTATATGCCTCCTGCATTATAAGCCTTTCCTTTAAACTTATCTTTCTTCCAAGAATTATCGCAAACATCGTTGCAAAGGTCATAAAACCAAGACCACCGATTTGTATGAGTAAAAGGATAACTATTTGACCAAACAAACTCCAGTGGGTCCCAGTATCCACCGTTACAAGCCCTGTTACACATACAGCTGATGTTGCTGTAAAAAGGCAATCTAAAAAAGGAGTTGGATTGCCATCGGCAGATGAAATTGGAAGTTTTAATAATAAAGCGCCAATTAAAATTACAGCAGCAAAACCTAATGCTAAAATCTGAACCGGCTGCAGTCTATAAATTTTGACCCCATCTTCTCCTTCCTTAAGTAGCATATCTAATCCTCCTAATATTGCAATTTTCAAATACATTATTATATTATACCACGTTTAAAGTTTTTTAAAAATTAAAAAGAGACCGATTTAAGGCCTCTTTTTGTCAATTTTGCTTAAATTATGCATTTAGTTTTTCTTTAGCTAAGTTTACTAACTCAGCAAATGCCGCTGCATCGTTTACTGCAAGATCAGCAAGCATCTTTCTGTTTATTTCAACTCCTGCAAGCTTTAATCCGTTGATGAACTTTGAGTATGAAAGACCGTTTGCTCTTGCTGCAGCGTTAATTCTTGCTATCCAGAGCTTTCTGAAGTCTCTCTTCTTTAGCTTTCTACCAACGTATGCATATTGTAAGCTCTTCATTACAGCTTGCTTTGCAATTCTATAGAGCTTGCTCTTTGCACCATAGTAACCCTTTGCAAGCTTCATTATCTTTCTACGTTTTTTATGTGAATGCACTGCTCTTTTTACTCTAGCCATATTCCCTACCTCCTTCTAGCCTTATGCATAAGGCAATAATTTCTTTAGCTTCTTGATTTCTGCAACGTGAACTAAAGTTGCCTTTCTAAGTCTTCTCTTTCTCTTTGCATCCTTCTTAGTTAATATATGACGATGATATGCATGGGATCTCTTAAATTTTCCTGATGCAGTCTTTTTAAATCTCTTTGCTGCACCCTTATGTGTCTTCATTTTTGGCATAGAACTTCCTCCTCTCGCTTACTGTTTCTTTGGGGTAAGTACCATAAACATGTTCTTTCCCTCAAGCTTTGGCTGTTTTTCTATAACACCCACTTCAGAGAGCTTATCAGCAAATCGTTTTAAAACATCCTCTCCTAGATGGGAATGTTCTGCTTCTCTACCTCTAAATTTTACTGTAACCTTTACCTTGTCTCCATCCTTTAGGAACTTTTCAGCATTCTTTGCTTTAACGTTCAAATCATGCTCATCGATGTTAGGAGTAATTCTAATCTCCTTAACATTGATAACCTTTTGCTTTTTCTTTGCTTCCTTTTCCTTCTTTTGCTGTTCATAGATGAACTTGCCGTAGTCCATAATTTTGCAAACAGGTGGTTTAGCCTGTGGCGCAATTAAAACTAGGTCAAGCTGCTTTGATTCAGCAATTTCAAGTGCCTTCTTTGTTGGCATGATTCCAAGCTGAGTTCCATCAGAATCAATAAGTCTAACTTCCTTTTCACGAATTTCTTCGTTAACTAAATGCTGTTTGTTAATAACGTTCACCTCCTAATTTTTTACAAAACAAAAAGCGGATGGTAGTCCCATCCGCATAAGTCCACTACAACCAGAAGAAACCTTACTACCTTTGGCGTAAGGTGAGAAGCGGATGGCTTCTACTTATACCTATATAAGAATAACACTAAATATACCATTTGTCAACCTGTTTTTAAATTATAAGCTGCTTATCTTTTTATCTATTTCTTCCCTTATCCTTGCTGCAAAAGCTTCAAATTCCATAGCACCAAGGTCTCCTTCTTTTCTTGACCTTAGTGAGATATTTCTGTTTTCAACTTCCTTATCGCCTAATATTATCATGTATGGAACCTTTTGAAGTTGAGCCTCTCTTATCTTGTAGCCTATCTTTTCATTTCTTAGATCGCTCTCTGCCCTTACGTTCATTTCCTTAAGCTTTGCTTCTATTTCCTTTGCATATTCGTTTGCCCTATCTGTTACAGGAAGTATCTTAACCTGAACTGGTGCAAGCCATGTTGGGAAGGCTCCTGCATAGTGTTCAATAAGTATTCCTATAAATCTTTCTATGCTGCCGAAGATAACCCTGTGAATCATAACTGGTCTATGTTTTTCTCCGTCTTCTCCTATATAATATAGGTCAAATCTTTCTGGCATTTGGAAGTCGAGCTGGATAGTTCCGCACTGCCATGTTCTTCCGAGGCAATCCCTAAGATGGAAGTCTATCTTTGGTCCATAGAAGGCACCGTCACCTTCATTTACCTTGTATTCAAGCCCTGCAGCATTTAGCGCTTCAATTAGTGAATTTGTTGCATGTTCCCAATCCTCATCGCTTCCCATTGAATTTTCAGGTCTTGTTGAAAGCTCAACATGGTATTCAAATCCAAATAGTTTATATACATAATCAATAAAGTTAATAACGCCTAAAACCTCATCCTTAATTTGGGATGGAAGCATGAAAATGTGGGCATCGTCCTGAGTAAAGCATCTAACCCTCATAAGGCCGTGTAGAGCACCTGAAATTTCGTGCCTGTGAACAAGTCCAAGTTCTCCAAGTCTTAAAGGAAGCTCTCTGTAGCTGTGCATTTGGCTTTTATAAACCAATATTCCACCTGGGCAGTTCATTGGCTTTACTGCAAAATCCTGATCATCTATCTTGGTAAAATACATGTTTTCCTTGTAGTGATCCCAGTGTCCAGATCTATGCCATAGGGATTCATTTAAGATTATTGGAGTCTTGATTTCCTTATATCCCCTCTTTTGATGTTCCTGCCTCCAGAAGTTTTCAAGCTCGTTTCTTATAACCATCCCCTTTGGTAGGAAGAATGGGAAACCTGGTCCTTCCTCCATTATTGCAAATATTTCAAGCTCTCTTCCAAGCTTTCTGTGATCCCTCTTTTTAGCTTCTTCTAAAAGATTTAAGTATTCCTCAAGTTCACTCTTTTTAGAAAAGGCAGTTCCGTAAATTCTCTGAAGCATCTTGTTTTTTTCGTTTCCTCTCCAGTATGCCCCCGCAACGTTTAACAGCTTAAAGGCCTTTACCTTTCCTGTTGAAGGAACATGTGGGCCTGCACAAAGGTCAACAAATTCTCCCTGTTTATAGAAGGATATAGTCTCTCCCTCTGGTATGTCACCGATAAGTTCTACCTTATATGTTTCCTTTCTATCCTGCATGTATTTTATAGCTTCATCCCTTGAAAGTTCAAATCTTTCAATCTTATAATCTTCCTTTACTATCTTTTCCATTTCCTTTTCAATGCTTTCTAGCATTTCAGGAGTTATCGGAAAATCCGCGTCAAAATCATAGTAAAATCCGTTTTCTATAGCAGGACCTATTGCTAGTTTAACATCAGGATATAGCCTTTTTACAGCCTGAGCCATTATGTGGGCTGCAGTATGCCTTAGTGCTTCCCTACCGCCTTCATCTTCAAAGGTTAATATCTCTAAAGTGCTGTCCTTATCGATGATTGTGTAAAGATCCTTAACCTCGCCATTTATCTTTGCTGCAAGGGCATTTTTATAAAGTCCCATGCTAATCTTTTTTGCAACTTCCTCTGCTGATATTGGTGCATCGAATTCTAACACCTTTCCATCCTTTAAAGTTATTTTTATCATATACTAACCTCCCTTTTAGGTTTTTGTCCTAAAAAAAGGCCTTTCATCCTCATGGGACGAAAGGCCTGTGCTTCCGCGGTTCCACCCAAATTGGTAAAAACCCTCTCAAGGCTTTAACGCAGCCAACGCCTTTCCCTACTCTCAAAGATTTCAGGAAGGAGCTTCGGGGTGGTTTTCAATCTCTAATGTTAAGGAAACCTTCCAGCCTTCGGGTTTCCCTCTCTGGTAACATATCAAGATTTACTCGTCCCCATCATAGCCTTTATCTTTTTGAATATTCTACATCCTAATTATAATCTTGTCAATACTAAATTATTTTTCCGCTTTTAATTATATTGCATTCCTCACAACTGTCACAAAAATAGGTCCTGTCTATGAATATATTCTTAATGGTTTCAATTATTTCTTTGTTTTTGCAATTATCTACAGAATGGATTACTATCCTTTTAGGGGCACATGTTACGATTACGCTTAGAAGTATATCGTCTATTGTTGTATCCCCATTTGAATTAAAGGATTCAAAGTCGGCAAAAAGGTCCTTTGTTATGTTGTTTAGGCTATCGTCCTTAAGTATATATTCTCCATTTAAATCTATAAAAATATTTAAAACTTCGTATTTGCTCTCTTGGACGTCAACAAAATATCTTAAAAGCTTTATAAATTCATCGTATTCCTTTTCAACGATGTATTCGTCTATCATCCTTTCAAGAATCTCGTTAACCTCTTCCTTTATAAACCTTAGTCTAAACTTTACAAAACCGTCAATTATAATTTCATCGCTCTCCTGTAAGAATTCCTCTACCTTTCTGTATATCGTGTTTCTATGCCTCATGCTGTTTATAACATCGTCAACGGATAGAATCCCTGTTCCTGAAATAAAGGCCATACATTTATTTTTTATTTTCTTTATATCATCCTCAGTAAAGTAGGTGCAGTTTTCTCTAATTAGCTTATTCAATATCTCAAACTCGTAATTTTTTATTATATAATCGTAAATTATATCTGCTGCATAGCTTATAAACAAATCCCTATAGTTTTCAAAATTTCTAATATCCTTCTCGCTATCCTTAAGTATAAACTTTATATAATGATATTCTCCAACATCGCTTTCAACAAGGGCTATATTTACATCATTGCCCTTTAGATACATACAAAGTTCATTAAATCTATCGTAAAGCTCATTACCTTCTTTATTAAAACCAACCGATAGGAGAAGCAACATTATCACTCCCTTCTAGTTTAGTATATGTGCCTTATAGCAACATATACAGGGAATTTTTATCCCATTATACAATATTCCTTTAAAGGAACTATTGTGCCAAAGTCTAGAAGGGGACCTTCATACAAGTATTGCCATTTGATGTTGAATTTTGACAAAAAATTTTTTATGTTCTCACCTTCGGGATGATAATCTAAACTTCCATAAAAGGCTAATTTACCCTTTTCAATAAGTCCAGTTGCTCCTCCTATGAATCCATAGTTTAATCCTTCCAATATTACATGGCCTGGTTTTAATAATAGGCAGTTTATACCTTCCTTTGTAACTTTTTTATATATTCCTTTATCCGATGTTATTATTGTATTTTCATTTACTATGCTTATTGAACATTTCGAATACCCTTGCTTTACATCGATTATTTTAACTCCTTCTTTATAAAGCTCTTCAAGTAAAACCTCATCGGTATATTTTATATTACAAACTGCAAACTTACCCACCGTTGCAACATTGTAGTAAACACCCTCAGGATATTTTTCTTTAACTTCTTTTTTGCCAACTATTATTTTAAATCCTTCATTTTCAAGATTATACACCACTCTTTCCGAAGTATTCGGTGCAACTACTATCTTTTCTCTCCCTAAATGATGCAACATTATATCAGGGTGATAAGCTATTGCATCATAGGTTGAAATCCTTTCAGTTTTTATAATTCTAATATTAAGTTCAAAAAAGGCTCTTTCAATCTCCTTTGGGACTCTTCCATCTACTACTACAAGGGAAACCCTACCCTTTGGAAGATTAGGATTTTCTAAAAATTTTTCCACTACAAAATCTCCCTTCTTTTAAAAAGGATTGAAAATCCTAAAAGGCCGATTATTCCGCTTACTATAAAGGCATTCTGCGGTCCTATATATTTTGCAAGGGTTCCGGAGTATAAACTTCCAATTGGAGTTAAACCTCCAAAAACCAAAGAATAAACGCTCATTATTCTGCCCCTCATCTCATCGGGGGCGTTATACTGCAGAATGCTGTTTGATGTTGTATTAAAGGATATCATAAAAAATCCTAAAAGAACAAGAACTATTATAGCCAAGTTATAGCTTTTTACTATTCCTAACAGGATTAAAAATATAGATAAACCAAATGAACCCATAAGCTGATAATAAAGAGCCCTTTCCTTTTTCCCTTTAACTGCAACAAACACAGCACCAATAAGTGCTCCAAGGCCTAAGGATGATAAAAGTATTCCATAGGCCTTTTCCTTCATCATTAAGTAGTCCCTTGTATATATTGGAACTAAAACATTAAAGTTCATACAAAATGTCGGAATTATTACAAGGGAAATTATAGTGTATAAAAGCTTTGGATTGCCCTTTATAAATTTTAATCCTTCCTTTATATCCTTTAACGGATCCTTTATTTCCTTTCTTGCTGCAATATCCTTCATCCTCATCATAAAAAGTCCAATCAAAACAGCAAGAAAACTTAAGGCGTTAAATAAAAAGCACCATTTTGCTCCAAAGTCCGCCATAACCTTTCCTGCAACTGCTGGCCCCACAAGCCTTGCAGCATTAAAGGCAGCTGAATTTAAGCCGATTGCATTTAAAAGGTGCTCCTTTCCCTCAACGAGCTCAACAACGAAGGATTGTCTTGTTGGGTTGTCAAGGGCCTGAACAGAACCTATAAAAAACATTATTAAAAGTATTACAGGATAACTTAATTTATTGAAAAATAAAAGGATGTATAAAATAAATGCAAATAATAAAAGCATGCTTTGTGTAAAAATTAGTATTTTCCTTTTCGGAAATCTTTCAATAACAAGCCCTGCAAATAGAGAAAAAGCAAATAAAGGTGTAAACTGAACCGCCGTCATAAGCCCAGATAAAAAACCATCCCTTGTCATGGAATAAACAAGCCAATTTAGTGCAGCATTTTGCATCCAAGTTCCAATAAGTGAAATTGCCTGTCCCGTCCAAAACAGCCTGTAATTCCTATGGTTAAACGCAGGAAAATATTCCCTTAATAAATCCACCAACCCACTCATCCCCTTAGACATTTCTAATCATATATATCTGAAAACTCGATATTTATTTTTTCTATTTTATTGCTTATTCCATAGGAAAAATTTTGATTGTTTGTTTCAATAGTTCTTGCCGGCAGTTTTACAGTAAATTCTGTCCCTTCTCCTAATGTGCTGCTGACACTTATCTCTCCTCCATGAAGTTCAACAAGCTGCTTGACTAAGTATAATCCTATACCGCTTCCTTCATGTTCCCTTCTAAATAAAGTTTGAGCCTGCCTAAATTTATCGAATATTATATTTAACTTATCCTCAGGAATTCCAACCCCTGTATCCTTTACTCTCACTACGATATAATCTTCCTTATCTTCAAAGCTTACGTAAATCCTATCCCCTTCATCGGTAAATTTTATTGAATTAGACATAAGGTTTAATATAATTCTCTCGATCTTATCTGGATCAAGGGCCATGTATTTCTCCTCAACATCAGTATCGAAAATTACTTCTCTATTTTTTGAACTCGCATAATCGGCTACCGACATTACTATATCCTCAATAAGTTCAACAGCATTGACATTAATAAGATTCAACTCATAAAAACCTAAATCTAATTTAGTTATATCCAAAAGATTGTTTATTAATCGCATAAGTCTATATGAATTTTGCTTTATCATCTTTAAATATCTCTTCATCTTTTCTTTATCTATATCATCATTTTTTATGGTATTTTCCATAAGCTGACACGATGAGAAGATTATATTAACCGGCGTCTTAAATTCATGAGATACATTGGCTAAAAATTCTGTTTTATATTTTTCCATTTCTAAGGTCTGGTTAAGCTTATCTTGCTTTTCTTTAATTTCATAATTTAATGCAACTAACTTTTGTGATATAACAAAAACTATATAATAAGATATTACAGTAATAAAAATAATTAACAAAAGTGCTATTAAAAATATGTAATGAGTCCTATTTAAAATTTGCTTAGTTATATAATCTTTCGGAACTCTAGTAAATAATCTCCAGTTATTTTTATTATCTATCTTTGAAAAATAAGCATATGTATCTATTCCCATATATTCGTATTCAATAACTCCACTATCTTCACTTAAAACCTTATATCCATTACCAGGATTTTTTAAATTTATAGGGTGGTTTTTATTTAAAATATTTTCCCTTAAAATAAAATCCTTATTTGGATGGCTCAATGCAAGTCCGCTTCCATCGATTAAATATGAATATGAGTTTGAATCATTAATCTTCAGGTCAGATATTAAATTTTGAAACACGTCCTTTTTTAAAACCGCACCAAAGACACCTTTAAACGCTCCATTATCATCGTATATCGGGACCGCCATAATAATTGCAAAATTGTTTCCATCTAATTTCTCTGTTGTAATAACATTTTCTCTTTTAATTATTTTATTAAAAAAACTGCATTTACTTAAATTATTCAATTTCACCCGTGAAGATACTTCCTGTCCTTTTTCATCTGATACAAATAAATAATCAAGACTTTCAATGCTATCTCCCATGGAATTTTCTATTTTATGTAGTAGATTTAAATCCTTAGCCCTATCGAAATCTAGATCATAATTATCAACATACATTTTCATGATAGCAAAATTTTTATTCTGCCAGTTGTCTATAAGTCTTGCATAAACCCTTATATTATTTAAAGTAAAATCTTTAATAGTGTCATTTAGTATAATTTTAGTAATATTAACTACCATTAAAAGAAAAATCAAAATAGTAGTTAAAGAAATAATTATAGAAATAATCAAGTTAAAATAAATTCTCCTAATTTGTCCTAATCTCTCCATATCCCCCACCAGCTATTTCTGATATTTTATTTTTATAAAATTTCTCATCAATAAAAGTAATGTCCCCCTTGTAATATAACACTGTCTAAAAATTATAATAACATAAATTTAATCATTTTTCAAAATTTTTCTACAAATACCTACATAAAGAAACAGCCTGCATTTTGCAGGCTGTTTATGGAGGCGGCCCCCGGATTTGAACCGGGGATGAAGGTTTTGCAGACCTCTGCCTTACCACTTGGCTATGCCGCCATATTAAGTTGGAGCGGGAAACGGGACTCGAACCCGCGACTTTCACCTTGGCAAGGTGACGCTCTACCAACTGAGCTATTCCCGCATGGTGGCCAGAGCCGGAATCGAACCAGCGACACGGGGATTTTCAGTCCCCTGCTCTACCTACTGAGCTATCTGGCCA
>JAOAEI010000027.1 GCA_026416875.1 Caloramator sp. | reverse complement strand
CTATGTGATAACAGGACAGGATGCTGAAAAGGCTTCAATCCAATATATAATCGACGGAAAACAATCAATGACAGTATTTAAGGATGTTAGAACCCTTGTTAAGGATGCAATAGCAATGGCAAAGGAACTACTTGAAGGAAAGGAACCAGAAACAACAGGAACCTACAACAACGGAAAGATAGATGTTAAGGCAAAGCAAACAGAAGTTATAGTTGTTGATAAAAATAATGTTAAGGAAGCATTGATAGATTCAGGTTACTATAATGCTTCAGACTTTACAGGTATACAATAATTTAAAGGTGAATAGTGATAGTTTAGGCTATCACTATTCCTTTCTTAATCAATTAATGTAGTTCAAGGAGTTTGGTGCTATGAGTGAATATATTTTAGAGATGAAAAATATAACAAAGATTTTTCCAGGAGTTAAAGCGTTAGATGGTGTGGATTTTAAAGTAAAAAAAGGTGAAATTCACTGTTTAGTTGGAGAAAACGGTTCTGGAAAGTCAACCCTTATGAAGATTTTAAGCGGTGTTTATCCCTTTGGGGAATATTCTGGAGAAATAATTTTTGAAGGGAAACTTCAAAAATTTAAAAGTATAAATGACAGCGAAAGGGTTGGTATTGTAACGATTTATCAGGAACTTGCGCTGATTCCTGAACTTACTATATATGAGAATATATTTTTAGGCCATGAAATTAAAAAAGGAAGATTTATCGACTGGAATGAAACCATAGTAAGGGCAAAGGAGATGTTAAAAAAGGTTAAGCTGGATATAAATCCAACTTTAAAGGTTAAGGACCTTGGGGTTGGAATGCAGCAGCTTGTTGAAATTGCAAAGGCCCTTTCAAAAAACGTAAAGCTTTTGATATTGGATGAGCCAACGGCAGCTTTAAACGAAGATGATAGCGAAAACCTTTTAAAGCTTATAAGAGATTTAAAGCAGCATGGAGTAACCTGTATTTTGATTTCCCATAAATTAAAGGAAGTTATATCAGTTGCCGACTCAATTACCGTTTTAAGGGACGGTAAAATGATTTCTACCCTTGAAGTTGGCAAGGATGAAATAAGCGAAAATATAATTATAAAACACATGGTAGGAAGAGAAATAGAAGATATTTACCCCAAGAGGAAGAAAAAGGAGTTTGGTGAAAAGGTTTTTGAGGTTAAAAATTTAAGCGCCTATGATCCTAACCTTGGAAGGGAAATTTTAAAGGATGTTGAGTTTAACGTAAGAAAAGGAGAAATTGTAGGTATAGCTGGGCTTATGGGTGCTGGAAGAACGGAGCTTGCACTATCTATATTTGGGAATCCAAAAGGGTATAAGTTAAAGGGAGAAATCTATGTAAATGGACAAATGAAGAAATTTACAAAACCAAAGGATGCAATAAGGGCCGGAATCGCCTACGTATCAGAGGACAGAAAAGGAAATGGTTTGATTTTAATAGATGATATAAGAAACAACATTTCAATTACAAATCTTAAGGAGCTTACAAACAACGGATTTATAAATGAAAATGAAGAAATTAAAGTTGCCAATGAATACAAAGAGTCTTTAAGAATAAAAGCACCAAGCGTAGAACAAAAGGTTGGGAACTTAAGCGGTGGAAATCAGCAAAAGGTTTCCCTTGCAAAATGGCTTTTTGTAAAGCCCCATGTTCTAATATTAGACGAACCTACAAGGGGTATAGATGTCGGTGCAAAATATGAGATATACACCCTTATGAATCAGCTTGTTGAGAAGGGAATGAGTATAATTATGATTTCATCTGAACTCCCAGAGGTTTTAGGTATGAGCGATAGGGTATATGTTATGTCAGGGGGGAGGATGGTTGGCGAACTACCTATAGAAGAAGCAACTCAAGAAAAAATAATGGAACTTGCAACGAATTAGGAGGCATTGGTATGAAGTTTTTAGAGGAAGCAAAGCATCTTTTAAAACAAAATATTCGTGATTACGGAATGTATGTTGCCCTTGCGGTTATAATGCTAATTTTTACAATAACTACAGGAGGACTTTTTATATCATCAAGAAACATAAGCAATCTTATAAATCAAACTGGTTATATAGCAGTTTTAGCAGTTGGTATGACATTGATAATAGTTATAAGGCATATCGACCTATCGGTTGGATATCTTGCGGGATTTTTAGGTGCAATTGCAGCAATACTTTTAACAAAGGCAGGAGCACCTGTGTATTTGACTATTTTAATAGTCCTTGCACTAGGAACTATAATTGGGCTTTTTAACGGTTATTTAGTTGCCTATGTTGGAATACCGGCCTTTGTTGCTACCCTTGCAGGAATGCTTGCCTTTAGAGGAGCCCTCCTTTTAGTTACAGAAGAAACAGGAACGATTATAGTTCCCAACAAAAGCTTTAATGCAATAGGCAACGGCTTTATTCCAGATATTGCCCATGTTCCTGGGATACATCTTTTGACTTTGATAATTGGTGCTTTGGCCATTGGGTTTTATATTTACAGCGAATTTAACACTAGAAAAAATAAGATAAAATATAACTTTGAAGTTATATCATCTACGATGTTTATATTAAAACTAATTTTTGTGTCAGCAATAATTGCATATATAACTTGGATTTTATCAGGATATAATGGCCTTTCTTGGACGGTAGTTATAGTTATAATTGTTGTTGCTATTTATCATGTTATAACAACAAAAACTCCCCTTGGAAGATATATATATGCAGTTGGTGGAAACCCTGAGGCTGCAAAGCTTAGCGGTATTGATGTAAGTAAGATTACTTTAATTGTATTTGGTTCTATGGGGCTTTTATCTGCCCTGTCAGGAATTCTTTACACAGCCCGTTTACAGTCTGCAACAACAACAGCAGGAACGCTGTTTGAGCTTGATGCAATAGCAGCAGCCTATGTTGGAGGAGTTTCAGCTGCAGGTGGAGTTGGCAAGGTTACAGGTTCCATTGTTGGTGCTCTTGTTATGGCATCTCTAATAAACGGAATGAACCTTATGGGAGTTGGTATATCCTATCAATATATTATAAGAGGTGCTGTCCTTGCGGCAGCAGTTATATTCGATGTTAAAACCCGCAACAAGAGTAGATAACAGATCCCCCTAAAGCGACTAGAATTTTCTAGTCGCTTTTATTATAAAGTTTTTTGCCTAGGTAATCGATAAAATAAATAGGTAATTTATGCAGCAAAAGTCAAGGAGGTTCAAAGGGGATGAAAAAACACAAAGAAGTAAGCGTTAAGGTAAAATTGGTTGCAATGTTTGTTGCAGTAATATTGTTTAGTATGGGGATATTGGGGTTTGCAGCATACGGGATATCTAAAAAATCCCTTTCTGACCTTGGGGAGAGGGCTTTGAAAAACAAAGTAAATATGGGTATTGCCTTCATGGAGGCTCTTGAAAGCCAGGTGCAGGAGGGTAAACTAACAAGGGAGGAAGCACAGGAAATTTTTAAGTCTAAAATGTTAAATCCTAAAAAGGATGATGGAAAAACAAGAGGGCAAAACGAAAGGCTAGAGCTAGGGATAGGCGCATATATGTTTGCTATAAATAGCCAAGGCGTAGAGATGATGCATCCTTTTAAGGAGGGCGACGATATTTCGGGGGTAGTAGACCCAAAGGGTAATAATATTGTTAAATTGATAATTGAAGAGGGTAAAAGTCCTAAAAATAATGGAATCATAAATTATTATTGGAAAAATCCTGGGGAAGAAAAAATTAGAGCAAAAACCAATGCTGTGGCATATTTTGAACCTTGGGATTGGTATGTAAACGTTGGAGCCTACGATGAAGATTTTTATAGGCCTGCTCAGAAGGTTTTAAACATTATAATTTTATTTTCATTTATTAATCTTTTAGTAGGGGCTAGCCTTATAATATGGTTCCTAAATAAAAAATTAAATCCTCTTAAGGAACTTTCAAAAACAATGCAGGAAGTAGCAGAAGGCGACTTAAGAGTAGACATCAGTGTTAATAGTAGAGATGAAGTTGGCAAAATACAAGAAAGCTTTAAAAGACTTATAGATGTTCAAAGGGAAATGCTAAAGAAGATAAAGGCAAGCGTAGAGGAGGTATTAGGTCAATCGGAAAACCTATCAGCAACATCGGAGGAGATGGCATCAAGTTCACAGGAAGTTGCAAAGACGATGCAGCAGATAGCAGAGGGCTCTTCATCCCAAGCAAATGATTTACAGGAGATAATAGGACTTATGACTGAATTGACAGAGAGCGTAGAAAATGCATTAAAGGAACTAGAAACAGTAAAGGATGAAACGCTAAATACATCTGATAAGGCAAATATAGGTAAATCTGAGATGGATAAACTTATAAATTCGATAGAAGATATTAAAAAGGCCTTTGAAACAGTAACAATAAAGGTAAACAATTTAACGAATTCAGTAAAGGAGATAAGCAATATAACGAATGTGATAACATCTATATCAGAACAAACGAATTTACTAGCTCTAAACGCAGCGATATAGGCAGCAAGGGCAGGGGAAGCAGGAAGAGGATTTGCGGTAGTTGCGGATGAGGTAAGGAAGCTAGCAGAGGAATCCAAAAAATCAGCCAGCGAGATAGTAGAGCTTGTGAGCTTGATAGAAAAGGATACAGATGAGGTAATGACGACATCGAAGGATGTGGAGGGATTTATAAGATCCCAAGCAACAGCTGTAGAGAACACGGTATCATCCTTTGCAGAGATATTAGAATCGGTAGGAAGGATAGCACCACTGATGAAGAATACCTACGATGCTATGGATGATATGGTAAGATCAAAGGATAAGGTGCTATCAAAGGTAGAAGCAGTAAGTGCGGTAACGGAAGAAAATTCAGCAGCAGCAGAGGAAGTTGCGGCATCATCAGAGGAACTTTCAGCATCTTCACAGGAGGTTGCAGCAACTGCTGAAAGACTAAGTTCAATGGCTAATGAGTTATCAAGTATTGTTAACAAATTCAAAGTGGAATAATTTAAGACGGGGGACAATACCCGTCTTAATGTTTAATCTTTGTAAAATTATTTTATAAATATTGTATTTTTCTGCTAAATAATATAAAATGAGTATAATCCCTTAGTTAAAAAATGTCAAAAAATGTCGTGTAGGTGAATTTTATGAAAAATAAACGAATTGTTAATTTGTATGATATGGTTATGATGCCGCTTTTTGTGGTAATTCTATCAATTATTTTAACTATTTTTTCTACTTACTTAATAGGAAGTAAAATAATAAAGGATAAAACAAAGGAGATGGGTATAAATAGTGCAAGGGAAATTGCCCTTGCCATTGAAAAAAACAGGTATTCTTTAGATAAAATAGATAAGGCCATTGAAGATAAAATCATAACAATAGGAAGAGCTATTGTTATAAGTGGTAAAAGGATAGATAATCAATTTCTTAAGGATTTTGCATATAAAATGGGGGTTTTTGAGATTAATCTTTTTAACAATAAAGGAGAGATTATAGCCTCTAATTTGGATGAATATGTAGGTTTTAAGGTTAACAAAGACCATCCAGCACAGTGGTTTATAAATAAGAAGCTTACAGAATGGGTAGAAAGAAATATAAGAAAAGATGTAGCTTCAAGCAGATATTTAAGATATGGTTATGTAAGGCTTAATAAAGATTATTTTATTCAAGTTGGGGTTCATGCAAATGAAATATATGAACAAAAAAGAGGATTTAGTCCTCAAGTTGTTATTAATCGATATATAAATGATAAAAATATAGTTTTTATTTCTGTATATGATAAAAATTTAAACAAAGTAGCTTCTATTGGGGATTTAAAAAATAATAAGATTGATTTTAAACCATATCTTAAAGATATTTTTAATGGAGAAATAATAATAAATGACCTAATTGTTAAAGGAAAGGAAATAAATAAGATTGTTATATTAATGCCCATTATTTCAAACGGAAAAGCAGAGGGCTTTTTAGCATTAGGTTTGACTTTAAAAAGTCTTGTGATAACTTTATATAGGTATTTTGCAATTTCCTTAATAATAGCTTTAATAACCTCCATAATCATCCTACGGGTTATTAGTAGAAAAGTTATAAAACCTATTGAAAGGCTATCGAAGGATATAGAAAAAATAAATTTAGAAGGGGATTTAGATTATAGGATTGCTATTAGCGAAGATGACGATTTTTCAGGGTTAAAGAATGTTATAAATAATATGCTGGATAAAATAAATATATACCTTAATAAATTTAAAGAGCACGAGGAGGAATTAGCAGCCTCCAATGAAGAATTGGCCGCAACGGTTCAGCAGCTAACAGCAGCTGAGGAGGAGTTAAGGGCTCAGTATGAAGAGATACATGCATATAATGAAAGGTTAAGGGAGCTTCAAGAAAAGTATGAAATTGCAATCGAAGGAAGCAATAGTGCAGTTTGGGAGTTAGATTTGCAAGAAAGAAGATTAGAATTGTCCCAAAGTTTTCTACAGGCATTAGGGCTATCGGAATCATCAAAGGATTTGGATTTTATTTTAGATAACTTTTTAGAACCTGAGGATAAAAGGCAAATAGTAGATGCTTATCAGAGTTATATTAATGGATACAGCGATAAAATATATCTTCAAATAAAAATAAAAGATTCTAATGGAATCTTTCGATGGTTTTTAGTTTCTGCAAGATGTTTAAACAACATCAAAGCAAAAAAGCTTTATGGGATATTAACTGAAATAACTCAGCTAAAGGAAAAGGAGGAAAGGATAAGATTCCTTGCCTATAACGATCATTTAACAGAGCTACCAAACAGAAGAATGTTTGAAGAGGTATTATCACAGGTTATTTCCCATAAAGGCAGTGGAGCGGTTGCCCTTTTAGATATAGATAATTTTAAAAATATCAACGATACCAAGGGGCATGTATATGGCGATTTAATACTTAAAAAGGTTGCAGAAATTTTTAATAGATTGAAAAAGGATAATACTATGTTTTTTAGATTTGGAGGAGATGAGTTTATTATATTAATAAAAAATGAAAAGGAAATTGTTGAAATTGAAAAAATAATAGAAGATATAATTAAAAACTTAACAGAAGAGATAAATACTGTTATAAAAGATGTAAATGTTACTGCAAGTGCTGGAGTTGCCTTATATCCTAATGACGGAATAAAGACAGAGGATTTGCTTATGAAGGCGGATGCTGCCCTATATAGGGCAAAATACTCTGGTAAAAATAAATATTTGTTCTTTGATGAAAAAATGATTGAGGAGTTAAGGGAAAGGGTAGAAATTGAGAGCATATTAAGGGATTCATTAAAGGGTAATGGCTTTAAACTACTTTATCAACCAATTGTAAATGTAAAAACTAAAGAAGTAGCCTCCCTTGAAGCCCTTTTAAGGCTTAAAAATTATAATATATCGCCTGCTAAATTTATCCCTATTGCAGAGGAGACAGGACTTATTATTCCAATCGGTGAATGGGTTATAAAAAACACGATAAAACAGCTTAGGGATTGGTTAGATAAAGGCTTAACTATTAGACCTGTTGCTATAAATATTTCTCCAGTTCAGATAAAGGATATTAGTTTTGTATTTAAAGTTAAGAAAATGCTGGAGGAGTTTAATATAGAACCAAAGTATATAGAATTTGAAATAACTGAAAACATCATGCTTGAGAAACATGATGAGGCTGTAAAACTTTTGCAGGAACTTAAGGATATTGGGATAAATATATCCCTTGACGATTTTGGGACGGGGTATTCATCCATAAATTATTTGACTTTCCTTCCTGTAGATAAGGTAAAACTAGACAAAAATTTAAGCGATAGATTCTTAAATTATGACGATAAAAACATTATAGAAAGTTTGATTTCCCTTGTTAAAAGTTTGAATTTTAAGGTGGTCGCAGAGGGAATAGAAAATGAAAGTCAGTTGGAGCTTTTAGGGAAAATAGGCTGTGAATATATACAAGGCTATGTAATAAGTAGGCCGTTGCCAGAGGAAGATATAGAGGTTAAATTTTTAAGATAAGCAAGTTTGTTGCTTATCTTAATTTTTGTCTTAAATTTCGACAAAATGTAAATAATACCATGACAAAAAGGCTAAATTGATGTCTAATTATAACGATATTTATAATGACAATAAAATATTTATAAAATCAAGATTAAATTTGCGGTTATAAGGAGGGAATCTATGAAGCTTAAGGTGCTTAAAGGGATGATGCTAAAACAAAAACTTATTGCAATTTTTATTTTAATTTCTATTATTCCAGCTGTTATCACAACATCACTTACATTGTATAAGAGCAAAAAATTAGTTGAAGGGAAAGTTTATAACTTAACAAAACAAATTGCAGTGGAAAAGATTGCTTATGTCGATAATTTTGTTGAAGGAATTATAACTCAAATTGATTTCGTTACAACAAATCCTGATGTTTATAGAAGGGATAATGCAAAGCTTTTAAATATCCTTCAAAATCTTCAACAAGCTGATGAAAATGTAGTAGCTTTTTATGTAGGAAATAGCGATAAGGAAATGTTTATATATCCTAGAATTCAGCTGCCAGAAGGATATGACCCAACATCAAGGCCTTGGTATAAAGATGCTGTTAATTCCTTTGGAAAGGTAATAATAACTGAGCCCTATGAGGATGCAGCAAGTAAAGAAATGATAGTGACGGTAGCTAAAGCCTTTAAACTTTTCGATGGTAAAACAGCTGTTGTTGCAGCGGATGTAAGTATAGATACGATAATAAAAAACATTTTAAAGACGAAGGTTGGAGAAACAGGATATACAGCTTTAATTTTAAATAACGGAGTAATAATTGCCCACCCAAAGAAGGAAATGCTCTTTGTAAATATTGCTGAAAAATATGATTTTGGTAAAAAAGTAGTTGAAATGAAAAATGGGAATTTAAAATATAATTTCAATGGCGAAGATAAGATAATGGGATTTGCCCAGTCTAAATTAACTAACTGGATTGCCATTGCAACATTAAACCAAAGTGAATATGCAAAGGAATTCAATAGTAACCTTATTCAAACGATTATATTTTTAGCCATAATAGCTGTTATAACTGCCCTTTTAGGTTTAGTTTTGGCAAGCAGGATTTCAAAGCCATTAGTTAAACTAATGCACCTTATGAAAAGGGCAGAGAATGGTGATATGGCATTGGATGTTGAAATTACAAGTAGCGATGAAGTAGGTAAGATCCAAGAAAGCTTTAAAAATATGATAGAAGCACAAAGGGAAATGCTAAAGAAGATAAAGGCAAGCGTAGAGGAGGTATTAGGCCAATCAGAAAACCTATCAGCAACATCGGAGGAGATGGCATCAAGTTCACAGGAAGTTGCAAAGACGATGCAGCAGATAGCAGAGGGCTCTTCATCCCAAGCAAATGATTTACAGGAGATAATAGGACTTATGACTGAATTGACAGAGAGCGTAGAAAATGCATTAAAGGAACTAGAAACAGTAAAGGATGAAACGCTAAATACATCTGATAAGGCAAATATAGGTAAATCTGAGATGGATAAACTTATAAATTCGATAGAAGATATTAAAAAGGCCTTTGAAACAGTAACAATAAAGGTAAACAATTTAACGAATTCAGTAAAGGAGATAAGCAATATAACGAATGTGATAACATCGATAGCAGAACAAACGAATTTACTAGCTCTAAACGCAGCGATAGAGGCAGCAAGGGCAGGGGAAGCAGGAAGAGGATTTGCGGTAGTTGCGGATGAGGTAAGGAAGCTAGCAGAGGAATCCAAAAAATCAGCCAGCGAGATAGTAGAGCTTGTGAGCTTGATAGAAAAGGATACAGATGAGGTAATGACGACATCGAAGGATGTGGAGGGATTTATAAGATCCCAAGCAACAGCTGTAGAGAACACGGTATCATCCTTTGCAGAGATATTAGAATCGGTAGGAAGGATAGCACCACTGATGAAGAATACCTACGATGCTATGGATGATATGGTAAGATCAAAGGATAAGGTGCTATCAAAGGTAGAAGCAGTAAGTGCGGTAACGGAAGAAAATTCAGCAGCAGCAGAGGAAGTTGCGGCATCATCAGAGGAACTTTCAGCATCTTCACAGGAGGTTGCAGCAACTGCTGAAAGATTAAGTTCTTTAGCTGAAGACTTGTCTAAAATGGTTGATGTGTATAAAGTTGAATAAAATACAAAAGAAAAAGGAAGCAAAAATTGCTTCCTTTTTTGATTAACAAAATTAATTGATTGAGATATTTTTAAATTAGAATTATAATTAAATTAAATATATTGTTAAATATGGAATTTTAAAAAGATGGATTGATTAATATATTAGTTTAAAAAATATTTAATGAATATCAAGAAATCTAATTTACCCTCAAGCACAAAGGGGGAATTTTATGATTAGAAGGATTGATATAGCACAAATAAACGATATTATAAATAAAATAATAGAGAACATAAATTTAAGCAGAGAAAAGATATTTGATATAATAGATGGAATAAGAAAAGAAGAGGAAAATCTCATGCTTGAAATAGCAAGCATAAAAAATAAAATAATAAAGGTTATTGATGAAGTAGATATGTTAGAAAAATTAGATAAGAAGTTTAGAATAAGGCTTGCTGAGGTTTCAAGGGATTTTTTTAAATATACTGAAGAGGACATAAAAAAGGCCTATGATGAAGCCTATGAGGTCAGGATGAAGTTAAACGAAAAGAAAAACGAAGAAAAAATATTAAGGGAAAGAAGAAATCATCTAGAAATACAACTAAAAAAAATGGAAGAAAATATTAAAAATGCTGAAAAGGTAATTCATCAGATTAATGTCGCTTTAAAATATTTAGAAGGGGATATCCTACCTGCCCTTGGAATAGACAACGTTGAATCAGACATGCTACTTGGAATTAAGATTTTAGAGGCACAGGAAAACGAAAGGAAAAGAATAGCAAGAGATATCCACGATGGCCCAGCTCAATATATTGCAAATGCAGTTATGAGGGTTGATTTTTGTAAAAAGATTATAGAAAAAGATATAAATGAAGGATTAAAGGAGCTTTTTGAATTAAAGGAAATACTTAAAAGGGCCCTAAAGGAAGTTAGGGATATAATATTTGATTTAAGACCTATGTCATTAGATGACCTTGGATTAAATCAAACTATTCATGAGCTTATAAAATCAATTACACAGGAGCATGATCTTAATATAAATTTAAAGTTAAAACCAATCAATGATGAAATTGAGCCCATAATTCAGGTTGCTGTCTTTAGAATAGTTCAGGAAGTTTTAAATAACATCAAAAAACATTCTAAAGCTAAAAATGTAGAGATTAAATTGGATTATGGCCTAAAATATCTTATGCTGGTAGTCAAGGATGATGGAGTTGGCTTTGATGTTGAAAAGACTTTGGAGGAGGTTAAGAAAAAAGGGGAATCCTTTGGTCTTTTAGGAATAATGGAAAGAGTTAAACAACTTCAGGGGGATATTTATATAGAGTCCCAAAAGGGTATAGGGACGACATTTAAAATAAAGCTCCCCGTAAACAGGAAGGTGTTGAAGGATGAGGGAGAAAATTAAGGTTTTGATTGCCGATGATCATGAACTTATAAGAAGGGGACTTGAAAGGATTATAACCTTTGAGAAGGATCTAGAGGTTGTTGGGGAAGCAAGGGATGGAAAAGAGGTTTTGGATTTTTTAAAAACAAAGGTTGTAGATGTTTTAGTTTTAGACATAAATATGCCTATAATAAACGGTATTGATGTTTTAAAGAGCGTAAAGAAGGATTTTAATAGTTTGAAGGTTATACTTCTTACAGTTGAAAATCAAAATACAATAATAAAAAAGGCAATAGAAATAGGTGCCGATGGTTATATTTTAAAGGATTCTGCTGGAAGTGAAATAGTAGAAGCCATAAGAAGGGTTTATTCTGGAGAAAACTATATAGATAAATCCTTAATGTCGATTCTCTTTGAGGATATAAAAGCCAAAGGAAAAAGGACGAATATTTTAGATTCCCTTACCAAAAGGGAGAGGGAGATACTTTATCTTATATCCCAAGGATTATCCAATAAGGAGATAGGTGAAAGGCTTTTTCTTTCTGAAAAAACAGTTAAAAACTATACCACAAATATATTTTCAAAGCTCGATGTTAGGGACAGGGTTCAGGCGGCAATAATTGCTATAGAAAATCATATAGAGGATTATTTTAGGGACTAAAGTCCCTATTTTTTGTGCCTTTTGTTTCTATTTCTTTTTTTTACGACAGAATACAATAGAATTAAGAAAAGGGGAATGACACGAAAAAATTAAAAGGGGGTTATATATATGTTAAAAAACCTTTTAGGTTTTATGATGAATCTAAACCTTAAAAAACAAAAAGGACAAGGTATGGTAGAATACGGGCTCATAATCGCATTGGTTGCTGTGGTTGTTATAGTTGCACTTACACTCCTTGGAGGAAATATAAGAAATATATTCAACCAAATTGCTAATCAGCTTGGAGGCGGACAATAATTCTAAAGAAAGTAGATATGCAAAGGCATATCTACTTTCTTTGTCAATAGGCTTAAAGTAAAGTTGGTGATGAAGATGAAGAAAAAGGGACAATCCCTTGTGGAATTTGCAATAATCCTACCTGTTTTAGTGTTTATATTTTTTGGAATTATAGAATTTGGACTTATTATGAATTCATATATAGTTATTCAATCTGCCTCAAGGGAAGGGGCAAGGGTAGGGATAGTTGGGGGGACTGATGGAGATATTTTAAACTTTGTTTATTCTGCAGCTTCTAACCTTGATAGAAATAGGATAACAGTAAACATAAACCCTAATGAAGGGGCAAGAAAATCAGGAGATACTTTAACCGTTGAGGTAAGGTATGATTACAATATTTTAATGCCAATAATAAGGAATATTTTAGGAGGCAATATAAGGCTAAGGGCAAAAACATCTATGAGGGTAGAGTAGGTGATGGATATGAAAAGAAAGGGAAATGCAGCAATTATATTAGCGGTTACCTTTACGGTTTTACTTGGATTTACTGCCCTTGCATTGGATATAGGGAATGTCTATATCAATAAAGTTAAACTTTCAAATGCCCTTGATGCTGCTGCTCTATCGGCCTGCCTTGAACTTCCAGGAAATCCTTCAAGGGCAGTTGAAGTAGCTTATGAGTATCTTACAAAGAACGGAATCGATCCAAGTAGAGCTTCTGTATATATTAGTAATGATAACAAACGAATTGAGATAGATGGTAATTTAGATGTTAAATACTTTTTTGCAAAGGCAATTGGTCTAAAAGGAACAAAAGTTTATGCAAATACAAAGGCTGCCATAGGCCCTGTTAAAAGTGTAAAGGGGGGTATAAGGCCCTTTGCAGTTGTAGCCTATGATTTTTCCTATGGGGATAGGGTTATATTAAAGGAGGATGCAGGAGATGGATACCACGGAAATTATGGAGTTGTTGCCCTTGGAGGATTTGGTGCTAATGTATTTAGAATAAATGCTCTATATGGATATAGTGGTAAAATAAGCGTCGGAGACCTTATAGACACGGAACCTGGTAACATGGCGGGGGTTGTAAATGACATAAGAAATTATATTAATGCTGATCCCTATACATTTCAAAATTTTAAAAGGGATTCAAGAAGGCTTTGGACACTTCCACTTGTTAATACTTTAGAGGTTTCAGGTAGAAAAAAAGTTTTAGTTGTTGGGTTTGCAGAGTTTTTCGTTGAGGATGTTCAAAAGAAATCTGGAAAGGCTGAAATAACAGGAAGATTTATAAGATACGTAAGAAGTGGAGAGATAGATTTTAACTTACAAGATACAGGCCTTTATGCTGCAAAACTTACAAGATAGAGGTGTTATTATGAAGGGTTCCATAAAAAGGCTTATTTTAATCTCATTTGTCATATCGCTGATATCTACCATAGGAATTTATTATTATATGAATTCCCCAAAGGATAAAGAAAAGGTTAAAAAGATAAAAATATTAGTTGCAGCAGAAACCATCCAAAGGGGAACCCCTATAGAAGATAAGATGATAAAGGAAGTTGAAGTAGAATACTCCGATGCCTTTTCAAACTATGTAAGGGACAAGAAAAGTTTAATAGGGAGATTTGCCAAGGTTACTATTTATAAGAATGAGCCCTTTATATGGGATAAGCTTATAGACAAAAATAGTTCCTCCTTGAGCTTTAAACTTCAAAAAAATCATAGGGCGGTTTCTGTTAGCGTTACGGGAGATACTGGCGTAAGTTACCTTTTAAAACCCGGGGATAGGGTGGATGTTTTAGTGTTTTTAAAGGAAAAGATGGAAAACGATAAAACAAGGCCGAGCATTGCAAAAACTATAATTCAGGATGTTGAGGTTTTGGCAGTTGACAGAAACACCCAAGATGAGACTAAAACAAAGGATGATGGAAAGGTTCCCCAAAGTTTTTTCGTGACATTATCCATCCCTAATGATGATGTTGAAAAATTAGTCCTTGCAGAAGGAATTGGAATTATAGAGCTTGCCCTAAGGCCTATAAATAGTGATGACAAGATAAACTCAAAGGGAGTCCTAGAGGATACTCTTTTAAGGAGCACTAGCAATATAACCTATAAAACCATAATATATACCGTTAAAAAGGGAGATACCTTAAGAAATATAAGCAGAAAGTTCTACGGAACTCCTGATAATTATGTTTTATTAAAACAGGTAAATGGAATAAAAAACGAAAATTTGATTGAACCTGGAATAAAGATAAAGGTTTTGCTTCCTGTAAAGGAGTGATAGTATGATAAGGATTTTAATTGCTGATGACATAAAAGAGACAAGGGAAGTTATAAGAAAAATATTAGATATGGAGGATACCTTTCAAGTTGTTGGAGAAGCACAGGATGGGGCGGAGGTTTTAAAGCTCATTCCAAAGGTAAAACCTGATGTCATCCTTATGGATATTAATATGCCAATTATAAATGGCCTCGAGGCTACCGAAAGGATTACAAGGGAATACCCCAATATAATAGTTATAATAATGTCTGTTCAGGGAGAAAGCGAATATTTAAGAAAGGCGATGTTCTATGGAGCAAAGGAATACATTATAAAGCCCTTTAACTTTGAACAGTTAATAGAAACAGTAAAGGCCACCTATGATAGATACAAAGATTTAAATAAGACTGTTACAAAAGAAAAAGATGCAAAGATAATTACACTTTTTAGCACAAAGGGTGGGGTTGGGAAAACCACTTTGGCAACCAACCTTGCAGTTCTTTTTAGCCAAAGCAAAAAAGTTCTTCTTTTGGATTTAGACCTTCAGTTTGGAGATGTTGCTGTTTTAATTAACGGATTAAACTATAAGACCATAATGGATGCCATAAACGATGATTTAGAGTCCTTTAGCAGCATAAGACAGTATTTATACTCCTTTAATGAAAACCTAGATGTTTTATTTGCTCCAAAAAGCCCGGAGGAGGCAGAATTTATAAGTAAAGAAAGCATAGAAAAGCTTTTGAAGGCTTTAAAAAAACACTATGATCTTTTAGTTATAGATACAGGGGTTAACTTTTCAGATAATACTTTATTTGTATTAGATAGTGCAGATTATATATTCTTCATATCAAATATGGATATTGCTTCATTAAAAAATGCAAAGATGGGACTTAATGTTATGAAATCCTTAGGATACGATGCTAAAAAAGTAAAGCTTATAATAAACAGATTTAATACTAAATATGGCGTTACCTTAAGGGATATTGAGGAGACCTTTAAGGAAAACTTTTTTAAAGCTGTTGAAGACGACGAGGAGGCGGTTATTATCTCTATAAATAAAGGACAGCCCATTGCAGCAAATCCCAAATATAAAAAATCTAAAATATTAAAATCCCTTGAGGATATAACAAAGTCCATTGAAATTTAGTGGACTGGGGGTGTGACTATGAGCCTTGTAAAAAGACTTGAGGGAGTTAGCGATAAAAAACAGATAAAAAAGGAAAGGGAGACGGATCCTTATATTGAGTTAAAAACAAAGATTCAAAATAAGGTAATAGAGGAGCTTGATATAGATTTTAATGATATTTCCGATGAGAATGAAAAACTTAAGGAAAAGATAATCTTAATAATCGATAAAAATATCGAAGAAGAATCCTTAAACTTAACAAATGCCCAAAGGAAAAAGATTAAAGAAGAGCTTTTGGATGAGATTATAGGCTTTGGACCGATAACCTCCTTTTTAAAGGATCCTAATGTTAGCGAAATAATGGTTAACGGCCCTAATAAAATTTACGTTGAAAGGAATGGAAAGCTAGTCCTTACTGATGCAAAGTTTAAAAATGATGACCATGTTATGCATGTTATAAAGAAGATAGTATCTCCCTTGGGAAGAAGAATAGATGAATCATCGCCGATGGTAGATGCAAGACTTCCTAATGGTTCAAGAGTTAATGCGATAATTCCTCCCCTTGCTATAGACGGCCCTGCAATTACGATAAGAAAATTCTCAGAGGACCCCTTTACAATAGAAGACCTAATTAGTTTTGGAACATTAAATGCCAAAATGGCAGAGTTTTTAAAATGCTGCGTTCAGGGAAGGCTTAATATAATAGTTTCAGGTGGAACGGGAAGCGGAAAAACTACGACCCTTAACGTTCTATCCTCCTTTATTCCAAACGATGAAAGAATAATAACCATAGAGGATGCAGCAGAGCTTCAGCTCTCCCAAGAGCACGTTGTAAGGCTTGAGACGAGGCCGGCAAACCTTGAGGGCAAAGGGGAAATTACCATAAGGGACCTTGTTAAGAACAGCCTTAGAATGAGGCCTGATAGAATTGTTGTTGGTGAGGTCCGCTCTGGTGAAGCACTAGATATGTTACAGGCTATGAATACAGGACACGACGGTTCCTTGACAACCGGACATGCCAATTCCCCCAGGGATATGCTCTCAAGGCTTGAGACGATGGTTTTGATGTCGGGGATGAATCTTCCGGTTAAAGCTATAAGGGACCAAATAGCTTCTGCAATAGACCTTATCATTCAGCAGGCAAGGCTTTTAGACGGAAGTAGAAAAATAACCCATATTACAGAAGTGCAGGGTATGGAGGGAGATGTTATAATCCTTCAAGATATATTTAGGTTTGAGCAAAGGGGCGTCGATAGTAAAGGAAAGGTGAAGGGGGATTTTGTATTTACAGGGGTTATTCCAAAGTTTATGCAGAAATTAAAGGAAAAGGGAATAGCTATTCCGCCGGATATATTTTCATGATGGGGTGGGAACATGTTAATTCTTATATTTTTTTCGATATTCTTTTTAGTATTTGCTATATTTTTAGTTTTTCAAGGTAAGGAAAAACCAATAGATAGATTGAAGGAAATGGATAAAAGTGAAAAAAATAAAGATGAGGAAATAAAAAAAGAAAGCATTATAAAATTTCTTGCAAGATTTATTCCAAAGAAAAAGGGGAAAAGAACCCAGCTGGAGGATAATATTATAAAATCTGATATTCCTTTAACCTTGGAGGAGGTTTATGTAATAAAGATACTATTAGCAGCACTGGTTACTTTGTTTATATATGCGATATCAAGGGATCTTTTGATTTCATCCTTCCTAATGGTTATTGCCTTTTATGTTCCGGATATTGTAATACTTAAAAAGAAAAAGGACAGGATAAAGGAATTTGATTTGCAGCTTGTGGAGGCCATAACTTTGATTTCAAACTCCCTAAAGGCAGGTTATTCCCTTATGCAGTCTATTGCTGTTGTTAAGGATGAGATGATGGAGCCTATTTCAAAGGAATTTAATAGGTTACTTAAGGAAATAAGCCTTGGGAAAACCGAAGAAGAGGCCTTTTTGGACCTTCAAAATAGGATTGATTCTGAGGATTTAAAACTATTCATCAATGCTCTTTTAATACAAAAGGATGTTGGAGGGAATTTATCCGAGATACTTGATAATATTGCAGAAACCATAAGGGAAAGGCAAAAACTAAAAAATGAACTAAACGCTTTAACAGCCCAAGGAAAACTTACAGGACTTATAATATCCCTAATGCCGATATTTCTTGCAATGATTATCTATTCCTTTAATAGGGAGTATATAATGCTGCTTTTTACGACAAAGATAGGAATGGCTATGGTTGCATTTGGAGTAGTGAGCCAGATTATTGGACTTATAATAATACGAAAAATAATAAATATTGACCTTTAGGGGGATGGTGATATGATTCTTTTAATTTTATTGTTCTTTTTATCCTGCTTTTCGCTTGTATATTCTGTTTTATATTATTCATTCCAAGATAAAATCATCATACAAAAAAGGTTAAGGGATTTAGAGGGCAGAATAGTAGAGGATAAAGAAATTTTAACCTTCAGCCAAAGGGTTATAAAGCCTATATATGATATGATAAACACTCTTTTAAATAAATTAACTCCATCCTATAAGCTTGTTACAATAGCTAAAAAGCTTGAAAGGGCAGGATATCCTAAGGATTTTACCCCCGAAAGGTGGATATTTATAAAATATACATCAGCTTTGATTATATTTTTGCTTTCATATATGTTGTTTTCATCTATTCAAGATAGCAGGATAAAATCGGTCTTTATTTCCCTTTTGATAGCAGTTTTAATTAATGCAATCTTTAATGTTAATTTATCCTCAAAAATTCAAGTCAGGAAAAAAAGGATATTAAAAGATCTTCCTTATATTTTAGACCTAATTACCGTAAGCGTTGAGGCAGGATTATCCTTTGATGGTGCAATCGCAAGGGTTATAACCATTATAAAGGGGGACCTTAGCGATGAGTTTGCAAAGACATTGAAGGAGATAAGGATGGGAATTCCAAGGAAAATAGCCCTCAAAAATATGAGCGACAGAAATGAAGTGAGGGAACTTTCGATGTTTGTAACATCCCTAATTCAAGCCGATGAGCTTGGAGTAAGCCTTGGAAAGGTTTTAAGGATTGAGAGCCAAAACTTAAGGGAAAGAAGAAAACAGATGGCAAAGGAAAAGGCAATGAAGGTTCCCATAAAGATGCTTTTTCCGCTAGTTTTTTTTATCTTTCCAACGATATTTATAATACTTTTAGGCCCAGCTATAATAAAGGCGATAGAAATATTTACAAGGTGATATTATGAAGGAAAGGATTTTTATAGAAGGCAAAATAATCGAGGCCTATGTTGCCGATACATTTTTTAAAAGATTATTAGGATATATGTTTAGAAAAAGGCCCCATCATGGGGCGATCCTTTTAAAGCCATGCAATAGCATCCATACCTTTTTTATGTTTTTTAACATCGATGTTTATCTTTTAGATGAAAACATGAATGTAATTAAAAAGATAGAAAATGTCCCTCCATGGAAGATAATCCCCCCAATGAAGGGTGTAAAATATATATTAGAAGTGCCTGCCTCTTGACATTTTGACTTTTTGACATTACCATATTTTACTAATAATACGATATATTGTTCAATTTCAAAGCTCCCATTATAGTAGCATAGTAAAGAAATAAACTATTTATAATAATGCTAAGCTCATGTTGGGTATCTGGCACTAATACTTATATTTTTGGTAATCTTACCTTGACAAGCCTTATAATTTAGAAATAAACTGATGATAATAACCGTTTTAAATTAAACTAACAACTACCTGGGGGGATCTTTATGGTAATTTTAATAACAGGTGCAGGGTCGGGACTTGGAAGGGAACTTGCAAAGGTTTATGCGGACGGAAATGATTTGATACTTGTTGGAAGAAATCTAGATAAGCTAGAGGAGACAAAAAAGGAGATCAAAGGTGCAAAAAGCGTAAGTTGTATCTCCTGCGACATTACCAATCCACAGTCAGTGGAAAACCTAAAAGAAAAAATAAAGCAAACCCACAATTCTGTGGATATTCTTATAAACAACGTAGGAGTTGGCATATTTGGCCCGATTGAAGATATGGATTATGGCGATATAGATACTGTTATCGACACAAATGTAAAGGGGACGATTTATATAACAAAGGCCCTTATGCCTATGATAAAGGAAAAAATAATGAACATTATTTCAACTGCAGGATTAAGGGGAAAGATTAATGAGTCAGTATACTGTGCCAGCAAGTTTGCAGTAAGGGGATTTTCAGAGAGCCTTTCAAAGGAATTAGAGGGCAGGATAAAGGTCGTTTCTGTATACATGGGAGGAATGGATACGCCATTTTGGGACAACACAGATCATGTAAAGGACAAGTCAAGGTTTAAATCCCCAAGGGAAGTGGCATTTAAAATAAAAGAACTAGACGATGGAAGATGTGAAATAGTAATAACATAAGATTGACATTTAATAAAGGATTGTGGTAAATTTATTTCAAGAAAAGCTTTTCAAGAGAGTGGGTAAATGCTATATAGGGAGGTAAAAATGGGCTTAAATATAAAGGATATAGCAAAATTGGCTGGAGTTTCTCCGGCAACGGTATCAAGGGTGATAAACGAAACAGGAAATGTCGCAGAGGAAAAAAAGCAAAGGGTTTTAAAGGTTTTGAAGGAGACAGGATACAAACCAAATGCCTTAGCAAGGGGCCTTTTGTTGAATAAAACGAATGTAATAGGCGTTATAGTTCCAGATCTTTCAAATATAAATTTTGCTGAATTTGTAAAGGGAATTGAAAACGAAGCAAAATTAAATGGCCTTGGTGTCTTGTTGACAACTTCTGAAAACGATACTGATAGCGAGATATCTTATTTTCAACTATTTAAAGAAAAAAGAGTGGATGGAATAATTTTTTCAGGAACTATATTTACTGAAAAGCATAGGGAGGAGCTTGAAAAGGCTGATATTCCCTTTATAGTATTTGGCCAGTGGTTTGAACATTATAAACTAATTTGCGTTAATATAGATAACGAAAAGGCGGCCTATGAAGCTACGAAATACCTTATATCAAAGGGTGCAAAGAACCTTTCAATGATAATGGGACCCTTGTGGGACAGGTCCGCCGGATATGATAGATATAGCGGTTTTTTAAAGGCTGTTGTTGAGGGGGGGATAAGCCCTAAGGATGTAGTTTTAGAAGAAGGAGATTTTACAATAAAAAGCGGATATAGGGCTATGAAAAGAATTCTAGAAAAGAAAAACGTAGATGGAGTATTGGCGGCTAATGACTTTATGGCCCTTGGGGCAATAAAGTACCTTGTGGATATGGGCATGATGATCCCAGATGAAGTTCAAATTATGGGGTTTGACGATAATATGATTTCTGAAATTTATAACCCATCTCTGAGCACCGTTAAAATAAACTTTTATGAGGCAGGAAGGATTTGTGTAAAGGCATTTGTGGATAGAATAAATAACAAGCCAATAGAAAATAATATCCTTTTACCTTATGAATTAGTTATAAGAGGCAGCACAAAATAGGTTCTTTCCTATTTTTATTTTTAATTTTCATGAAAAGCTTTTCAAGGAGGGACAGTATGTTTGAAATAAACAAAAAAATTGAACTAAAAGCAAATGCAGCTTACGATCTTGTTGCCATAGGAGAACTTCTTATCGATTTAATATCAAAGGATTACAGCGATAATTTTGAATGTGATACATATATAAGGCACTTTGGCGGTTCTCCTTCTAATATTGTGATTAATGCTAAAAAACTTGGGTTAAATTCTATTGTTGCATCATCAGTTGGAGAGGATGGATTTGGAGAGTTTTTAATTTCAAAGTTAAAACAATTCGGAGTTGATACAAGATTCATAAATAAAGTTTCTTATCCGACAAGTGTGGTTATAGTAACTAAAAGCAAAGGAACTCCAGTCCCTATATTTTATAGAGGGGCAGACTATAATATTCAATTAACAAAAGAACTTGAAGATGCAGTAAAAAATAGCAAGATACTTCATTTTTCCTGCTGGCCGATATCTAAAAGGCCATCCAGGGACGTTGTCGAAAGCCTTTTAAAAAGAGCAAAGGAAAATGATGTTTTAATATCCTTTGATCCAAACTTCCATCCAAGCCTATTTGATGATGTAGAAGAAGGAAGGGAATATGTTAAGGAGATATTAAAACAGGTTGATATTGTAAAGCCATCCTTAGATGACGCTGAAAGGATATTTGGAGCTGATACAGAGGAAAATCATATAAAAAATTTCCTAAAATTTGGTGTAAAACTTGTTATGCTAACCTTAGGAAGGGAAGGAGTTTTAATATCCAACGGAAAAGAATATATAAAACTTCCTTCCCTTGCAGAAGAAGTGGTGGATACAACAGGTGCAGGAGATGCCTTTTGGTCGGGTTTTTATACTGGTATTGTAAAGGGATTTACTATAATAGATTCTGTAAACCTGGGTCTTAAACTAAGCGCATTAAAACTAAAACAGACAGGTGCAATACTAGAGTGCCAGGCACTTGACATTTTGACTTTTTGACATTTCCATATATTTCTATAAGGAGGTTTTTTATGAGAGTTGCCTTTATAAATCCTCAGGGTAATTTTGATAATAACGACAGCCACTTAACGGAACACCCGGATTTTGGGGGGCAGCTTGTTTATGTAAAGGAGGTTGCCCTTGCCCTTGGAAGGATGGGGATAGATGTTGACATAATAACAAGAAGAATAATAGATGAAAACTGGCCTGAATTTTCAAAGGATGTAGAATATTATCATGGGAGTCAGAATGTAAGGATTGTAAGAATTCCTTTTGGAGGGGACAAGTTCCTACCTAAAGAAAAACTTTGGCCATATCTTGGTAACGAGTTTGTAAAGGGAATAGTTAAGTTTTATGAAAAAGAAGGGACAAAACCCTGGGCCTTAACAGCCCATTATGGTGACGGAGGCTTGGCATCTGCAATACTCTCAAACATACTAGATGTTCCATTTACCTTTACAGCCC
>JAOAEI010000272.1 GCA_026416875.1 Caloramator sp. | reverse complement strand
TATTTTTTCAAAAAAGTAAAGATAAGGCTCTGGAATTTTCCAGAGCCTTATTTAGTCCGTTTTTAGTCCGTTTTCATTTTTGAAAGTGGCAGGGGCAGAGGGACTCGAACCCCCAACCAACGGTTTTGGAGACCGTTGACTCGAAACTATTTGTTATTTTGAATTAATACCAAACTTCAACATATTGATTAGTGAATGAAAAATTTCTGATTAGAAACAAGTTTAGATTAACAAAAATTTCCTTTTTCTCTTCTAAGCCTAAATGTTGATATATTTTTTTTAAAACCCAAATGTCATGTCCTAACCTTTCTGCAGCATAAAGATCTGGCACGTTATTTTTGTATAATAAACTAGCGTGATAATGGCGCAAATCATGAAATCTAACTTTAGGTAAGTTGTAATTTTTATTATTAATGATTTTAGCATATTTTTTTGTAAAACTATGAGGATTTTGCTTAAATAAAGGTGTATCGTCAATTTTGTTAAGTTTTGTTATTTTC
>JAOAEI010000271.1 GCA_026416875.1 Caloramator sp. | reverse complement strand
CATCTGAATTGATAGATGAATCTACATATAGAATTATAAGCGAAGATGAGCTTGATTGCTTAACTAATGATAAGGAAAAGGTTATGAATCTTATTGATTATTTGGCTTTAAACCAGGTATCACCATATCATCTTATTGATATAGCAGGAGAATTTGCTGATGAGTGGGTAGATGATTTTGATAGGACATTAAAGGAAAAATTTAAAGAATATGCTATTGCTTAATATGGAGAATTTTCTCCATATTTTTGCTTTTTGGGGCAGTTTTATTATATAATTAAGGAAGGAGATGATTTTGTGATTGTAGGTATTGGAACGGATATAATTGAAATAGAAAGAATAAAAAGAGCAATAGAAAGAAACAGACTATTTATCAATAAAATCTATACTGAAAATGAAATTGAATATTTGAAGAATAAAAATACTGAAAGTTATGCAGGATACTTTTGTGCTAAAGAAGCTGTAGCAAAAGCACTGGGAACAGGAATTAGTGGATTTAAG
>JAOAEI010000270.1 GCA_026416875.1 Caloramator sp. | reverse complement strand
GAAATGATTGAGTTTGCAATGAATGATGAGAATGTAAAGAAATTACTTGTAAATGAAAAGATAAATAAAGCTATTGATGAGTTTAAGGATAGTGAAGAAGACACATGGTTTACTCAGCTTGATATAAGTAAAAATGGCGAGATAAAGAATACTTTAAGTAATTTAATTTTGATTTTAAGAAACGATGAGAATTTAAAAGGAATTTATTATAACGAATTAAGAGGTGGAATGGATATTGATGAAAACATATCTATTCCATGGAAAAGGCTAAAAAATGGCTGGAATAAAACCGATGAGGCATCAATATCAGGATATATCGATAATGTTTATGGTATTTATGCACCTGGAAAGTTAAAAGAAGCCGTTTTAAAAGTTGCAGTAGAAAGGTCAAAACATCCAGTAAGAGAATATTTAAAGAAATTACCGCATTGGGATGGCATAGAAAGAGTTGAAGAACTTCTTATAAAGTATCTAGGTGCTGATGATAACGAATATGTAAGGC
>JAOAEI010000026.1 GCA_026416875.1 Caloramator sp. | reverse complement strand
AGATGTGTATAAGAGACAGAACAGGAAGAGTTGTTGTTTTCCTATCTGATGGCGAATGCCAATCCGGACAATTTTGGGAAGCAGTTCAAGCTATGTCATTTCATAAACTAGACAATATTGTTGCCTATGTTGATGTAAATGGATATCAATGCGATGGTAAAATGACAACTGTTATGAATATAGAGCCCTTTGACAAGCGTCTTGAAGCCTTTGGAGTAAGGGTATATAGAATTGACGGACACGATGTAGAAGCATTGGCATCCCTAGGGAATTTAAAACCTGATGGAAGACCAACATTTATTCTTTGCGATACTGATCCATGCAGAGGTATTGAAATTTTAGAAAAGAGAAAACCAAAACTTCATTATGTAAGATTTACAAGTGAAGCAGAGTTTGAAGAATACAAAAAAGAATTTGAAAATTTAAAAAAGTTTATAAGGGAGGCTTATGTATAAATGGATATTTTATCAAGAGTTCATGCAAAAAATCTTGTTAAATGGGCAAAGGATAGGCCCAATGTGTGTGTTTTATCAGCAGACCTTACAAGTTCTACAGAAATAGATTTATTTAGGGATACATATCCAGATAGATTCTTTTCCATGGGCGTTGCAGAACAAAATATGTTGAGTTTTGCTGGAGGACTTGCAAGGGAAGGATTTATTCCTTTAGTTCATACATTTGCGGTTTTTATATATAGAAGAGCTTATGATCAAATTGCTATGTCAATTGCATATCCAAACTTGCCAGTAAGGATGTTTGGATTTTTACCAGGTGTGACAACTCCTGGAGGTGCGACTCATCAAGCGATAGAGGATATATCAGTCATGAGATCCCTTCCCAACATGACAATATTAGAATGTGGAGATGCAACCGATGTTGAATCAGTTTTGGATGTAACTGAAGCAATAGATGGGCCGGTATATATTAGAATGTTGAGAGGAGAAATACCAAGACTTTTTAATGCTAATGAACCCATGAAATTTGGCAAGGCAAGAACTCTAACAGAAGGAAAGGATATAGTAGTTTTATCAAGCGGAATTTGCACAGAGGAAGCAATGAGGGCAGTTCATGCATTAGAAGAAAAGGGATTATCTATTAAACATATGCATATATCAACTTTAAAACCCTTTAACGATGATGGTGTTATAGAAGCCATTGCAAAATCCAAGTATGGCGTTATAACTTTGGAAAATCATTCTGTAATTGGTGGCTTAGGAACTATTATCGCCGAAAGGATGGCAGAGGAAGGCATCGGTAAAAAGCTTTATAAGATGGGCATAAATGATACTTTTATACATGGCGCAAGCAAACAGTATCTTATGAAGGAAAATAAAATTGATGCTATGGCTTTAATTGAAAAAATAGAAAATATAGTCGGTGAGAGATTTTATATAAACGAAGATGACCTTGAAAAGGCTTTTATTGCAGCTGTTCACAGTTTAGCTAAGGCGGAAGCGCTATAATAGGGGGGACTAATGTGCATTTTAAAGAAAAATATTTTGAATTATCAGGGATAAGATTTAAAGTAAATTATAAATTGTATGCCGATGAGGCAAAAGCTCTTGAAATGGCAAAGGATATATGTTTAGAACAAACTGTGGAATTTCCGGAAGATTTAGTTCCAGAAGGAACGATTAAGAATAGCATAGTTGGCAAAATAGATGAGTTTAAAAAATTAGATGATGGCTATTTAGCAACTATAAGCTATACCGTTGAAAGTGCAGGAAATGAATTTACACAGCTGTTAAATGTCGTGTTTGGAAATATAAGCATTAAGCCAGGTATAAGGGTGGAATCTTTAGATCTACCAGTTGAAATACTAAATAATTTTAAGGGACCAAGATTTGGTAGAGATGGACTGAGAAAATTACTCAATGTTCCTAAAAGGCCAATATTATTTACAGCTCTTAAGCCTATGGGGTTGTCTTCTGAAGAACTTGCTGACTTGGCATATAAGTTTGCTCTTGGTGGAATAGATGTTATTAAGGATGACCATGGCCTTGCAAATCAAGATTTCTGCCAATATGAAAAAAGAGTTAAGCTCTGTGCTGAAGCAGTAAAAAAAGCAAATCAAGAAACCGGATATAATTGTATATATGTTCCTAATATAACGGCACCCTATGATGAAGTTTTAAAAAGAGCAAGACTTGCAAAAGAGCTTGGTGCAGGGGGACTTTTAATTGCACCTGGGCTTACAGGTTTAGATACAATGAGAAGGATTGCAGATGATGATGAAATCGCCCTTCCAATATTTAGCCATCCAGCCTTCTTAGGAAGCTATGTGCTCGGTAATAGTGGTATTTCCCATTATGCACTATTTGGACAAATAACAAGACTTGCAGGTGCAGATGCTACTATATATCCTAATTACGGAGGAAGATTTTCCTTTAGTAAGGATGAATGCATAAGCATTGCAAAAGGTTCTGAGGTCCCTATGGGACATGTAAAAAGTATTTTTCCATGTCCAGCGGGCGGAATGAGTATTGATAGAATTCCTGAATTGTTAGAAGTTTACGGCAATGAAGTAGCATTTTTAGTGGGTGGTGGGTTATTTAAACATGGACCTAATTTAATAGAGAATTGCAAGTATTTTAGAAAGTTGGTAGAGGTATTCTAAAAACATGGTTTAGCTAGGAGGAAAACCTATGGAAAAAGCTATAATTGGTGGAACAGGTGTCTACGATTTATACTCAAATTGCTATTCAAAGACTTTAAATACAAGATATGGAGAAGTTAATGTTGATATTGTAAATATTAATGGCGAAGAGATTGTTTTTTTAGCAAGACACGGTAAGGGTCATACAGTTCCTCCGCATCTAATTAATTACCGTGCAAACTTAAAGGCCCTTGAAATGCTTGGTGTTAAATACATTTATGCTACTGCAGCAGTAGGATCCTGTAACGAAAACTATCATCCAGGTGATGTAGTTATCATTACTGATTTTATTGATTTTACAAAAACTAGACCTTTAACTTTCTATGAAGGTGGAGAAGATGGGGTAGTTCATACGAATATGGACAGTCCTTATTGCCCGAATCTTATTAAAAAGTTTTATGAGGCTTCAAGGGAAGTAGGCTTAAATGTTAAGGGAGAGGCTGTATATGTATGCACAGAGGGACCAAGATTTGAAACAAGGGCAGAAATAAAAATGTATAAAAGCCTAGGCGGAGATGTTGTTGGAATGACTAATATTCCAGAAGTAGTTTTAGCAAAGGAATTGGGTATGTGCTATTCAGCAATAGGAATTATAACTAACTGGTGCACGGGAATGAAGGCAGAAGATATAGTATTACATGATATTCAAGGAAGCATGAATAAAAATAAAGAAAAGATTATGGAAACATTTTTAAAGGTCTTTTTAGAAAAAAATTTAGACCAAGATAACTGCAAATGTAAGGACAGCAGAATAAAGTTATAAAACTTTTAGGTAAAGTAGAGATACATAAAAGTTATCAGAATTGAAAATCATCAAGTTTTTGTTAGTGGGGATAGTGATTATGCTGTCCTCTTTTTTATTACCTAGCATGATAGCTTAACTTCTGCTATAATCTTCTTGAGGTGATAATATGCTAAAGGGCAGTAAGACTTTTATAAGGGCAATAGAGATGGAGGATGCAAGGATACTTTCTGCATGGCTTAACGATAGGGAAACTAACGCTTTTTTGGATATAATATATCCATTGTCAAAACGCTACTGTGATAATTTTACGTTAGAAGGAGAAGAACATAATAAAAGAATATTTATAATAGATAACGAAGATAGGAAACCGATTGGTTTGATAGTTATAGATAAAATTAAATGGGAATACAGAAACTGCGAGATTGGGATAGTAATATATGACAAAAATTATAGGGGAAGAGGGTATGGTAAAGATGCGCTTGAAACTGTCCTAAAATTTATATTTGATGACTTAAACATGCATCTTGTTTATTTAAATGTTGTTGAGGAAAATGAGGCTGCAGTAAATTTATATAAAAAATTCGGTTTTAAGATTGAAGGAATACTGAGGGATAGGTATTATAAAAATGGAAGGTATTATAATATAATTGTTATGAGTAAGGTAAAGGGAGAGTGATAGGATGAAAATTGGGGTTATTAGCGATTTACATGGATATCCAAAAAAGTTTGAAAGATCACTAGAAATATTAAAGGACTGCGAAGTAATCCTATGTGCTGGCGATATTTTATATCATGGACCAAGAAATCCAATACTTGAAGGATATAATCCTATAGAGCTTGCAGAAAAAATAAATAAATCTCAAATACCAGTTATAATAGCAAAGGGAAATTGCGATGCTGATGTTGATGGGATGGTTCTTGATGTTCCAGCTTTTTCTCCTGTTGTATTTTATGAAAAGGATGGTTTAAGAGTAATTGTGCTTCATGGTCACGATTTTGATGATGCAAAATTAAAATCAATGGCAAAGTTTTATAAGGCAAACTTAGTAATAACAGGTCACACCCATATAAGAAAATATGAAAAGATAGAAAGCACAATATACATAAATCCAGGAAGCATAGCAGTGCCAAAGGGAGATGGAATTGCTAGCTGTGTTAAGATAGAGGATGGAAAGATAGAGTTTATTAACTTAGAAAATGGAGAGATCCTGGAAGAATATAGTTTATAATAACTTATAAGGGGGATTTAATATGGATTATAAAGAGCTTTTAAAAAATGCAAGGGAAAACTTAAATGGAAGCTGTAGAGTATGTAGAGAATGTAATGGAGCTGCCTGTGCAGGAGAAGTTCCAGGTATGGGTGGAAGCTTAACAGGTTCTGCATTTATTGAAAACTATGAAAGCCTTAAAGAAGTAAAATTAAACATGAGGCTTATCCATGATGCAAAGGACCCAGATACATCAATTGAGTTATTTGGTAAAAAACTTAGAATTCCTGTTCTTGCAGCACCGGTTTCAGGAACAACCCTCAACATGGGAGGAAAGTTTACCGAAAGGGAATATATTTCCTGGGTAATAGGCGGATGTCTTGATGCAGGAATATATCCAATGGTAGGAGACACTGCAGTGGATGCCTTTTTACCGACAAACTTAGAAGAATTAAAAAAGGCTGGGGGAGAGGGAATTGCAATAATAAAGCCTTGGGAAAATAAAAACGTCATACAAAAGATTAGAATGGCAGAAGAGGCTGGTGTTTTTGCCGTTGGAGTTGACATAGATGCAGCAGGTCTTATAACCCTTGCTCTTCATGGAAAGCCAGTTGGACCTAAAACTTTAGACGAAATAAAAGAGCTTGTAAACAGCACAAAATTGCCATTTATTTTAAAGGGAATTATGACGGTTGAGGATGCACAGCTTGCCGTTGAAGCAGGTGCAGCAGCAATAGTTGTATCAAACCACGGAGGAAGAGTTTTAGACCATACTCCTGGAGTTGCAGAGGTTCTACCTAAGATTGCAAAGGAAGTTAAAGGAAAGATTACGATCCTTGCAGATGGTGGAGTAAGAACAGGAGTAGATGTTCTAAAGATGATTGCCCTTGGTGCCGATGCAGTTCTTATCGGAAGACCATTTGTTACTGCTTCCTTTGGAGGAGGAAGGGAAGGAGTTAAGCTATATATCGACAAATTAGCAAACGAATTAAAATCAGCAATGATTTTAACAGGATGTAAAGATATTAAAAGTATAGATTCTAAAATTATATACAAAAAGGAAGAGTAATATTAGAAGGATTTAATCGTAATTTGCAGAATATATTAAAAAACTTAATAAATTAACATTCGAATATAATTAGCTAGTTTGCCCTTTGCCGGTTCTATCTAGATTATATTCGGCAAAGGGCATATTATTTTAAAGGAGGTTTTATAATGTTAACAAAAAATGCTCAAGAGTTTAGAAACTTTTTGCGTTCTCAGAATATTGAACTTAAATTTTTTGAAGGTGACAACGGTGATACAATAGTAGAAACTGTCCAAAATCTTAATTCAGGATTAAAGCTAAGGATGGTAATCATTTTTGGCGTAGATGAAGATATAGTTAGCATATATGGACTTGATTTTGTTTCGGCAATAAATCCTGCAAGAAAAAATTATATATATGAATTTATAAATGAGCTTAATAAAAAATATACATATTACAAATACGTTTTTGATAAGGATACTTTAAGAATTGAAAGCCATGCGGTTTTTAGCGATAATTTCAATCCATATGTTGTTATGACTCAAATAATTGGTATGATGAGATTAGTAGAATCGGATTATCCAGAACTTATGAGGGTTATTTGGGCATAAAAAATTAAAACTTAGGGTAGCAAAGTAAGCTGCCCTTTTTTGTTGATGTATGCCATATTATAGTGTATAATTTAATTAAACTAAAAAAATAGTCTAAGCTAATCGATAAATGCTGAAAACTGAATCTTGGGGGGATTCTGTTGAGGTTATTAAAAAAAATCGTAACAGGGCTTATAATATTAAGCTTTAATATAAATACAGTCTTTGCTGGTGCACTATCGGGAAAAAGGATAGTTATAGACCCTGGGCACGGTGGAAACGACCCAGGAGCTATATCGGGGCAAGTTAGAGAAAAGGATATAAATAATTCTGTAGCAAGAAAACTTGCCGATCTTTTAAAGGCTGAGGGCGCTGAGGTAATTTTTACAAGGGAGCCTGAAAATGATGTATATATTGCATTAGCAGATCGAGTTAGCATATCAAATAGTGTTAATCCGGATTTATTTATAAGCATCCACAATAACGCCAGCACATCATCTACTGCCAATGGAGTAGAAACATATTATAGCTTAGCAAGACCTAACATATTAAATAGTAAATATGCTGAATATTCTGGTAACAGATATCTGGTTTTAAGGGAAGCAAAAGAAAACGGAACTGATTATGTTTATTTGCTAGTTGAGGATAAAGAAGTAAAAGTTGAAAAGACAAAAGTTAAAATATTATATAGATATGTTGAATATGAAGGAAATAAATATGAATGCTTAAGGGAATCAAGGGAAAACGATATTGATTACGTCTACCTACTAGTTGACGGTAAAGAAGTAGGCGTTGAAAAAAATAAGGTTAAAATTGTCTTTAGTCCAAATCCGTGGCAGGCGCTGGAAAGTAAAAAAATAGCAGAGATAATTGTTAATAATCTAGCCTCACTGGGGTTTAAATACAGGGGGGCAAAGGATGGAAATCTTTATGTTACAAGAAATACTACATCACCTTCTGTTCTTTTGGAGCTTGGGTTTATTACAAATCCTGATGATAGGCAAAAGCTTATAGATCCGCTCTACCAAGAAGGCATTGCAGCAAAAATACTACAGTCTCTTTTAAGTTATTATGAAGTATATGAAAGCAATAAAATTAAAGCCTTTGGGCCGCCTGAAAAACCAGATTTAATTTTATCGAGGGATAAAATACTTCTTGGACAATCAATAGATTTTACGTTTAAAGGAATAGAAGATGCAGTTTTAAAAAAGGTAGATATTAAATATTTAGATGAAATAGTAGCAAGTTCAGAATCTCAATTTACATTTACTCCAAATAAAGATGGAGAATATGAGGCACTACTTTACTTAAAGTCACCCGATTCAGCAAATGAATATGATCAAGTGATATCAAAAAAGTTTAACGTGTTTAAGTATCCAACTATAAAAAACATTATTATTTCTCCTGATAATCCTACTTCAAAAAAGAATATAATCATAAGCATAGAGATAGAAAATGGAAGTTTAGATGGATGTGATTATATATATGAATTATACAAAGGAGAAAGATTAATATTTACCAGTACATTAGACACGAATTCACTTAATTTTATTCCAAACGAGGATGGGGAATATAAGTTAATTGTAAAATTAAAGGACAAACTCAGTAAAAACGAATATGATGATATAAAGGAAGTAAGCTTTTTAGTAAGACAAGAAACTGCTTCAAGAGGGACAGGTTCACAAAATCAAACAACACAAACAAATTTAGGACCATTAAAAATAAATAGGGTTCTTAAAAAAGGAATGACAGGAGAGGATGTAAGGGAGCTACAAAGAGCCCTAATAAAATTAGGATATTTAAAAACAACTACACCAACAACAACCTTTGGACCAGCAACTGAAACAGCGGTAAAGGCTTTTCAAAGGGCAAATAATCTTACTGCTGATGGCATAGTAGGAAAAACAACAGTTGATAAAATAAACTTATATTTAACAAAAGTTGTTAACAATCAAGTTTCAAGGGGGACTATAGCTCAGAATGCAACAAATAATCAAATATTAAATATAACCAGAGTTTTAAAGAAGGGAATGACAGGAGAGGATGTAAGGGAGCTACAAAGGGCCCTAATAAAATTAGGATATTTAAAAACAACTACGCCGACAACAACCTTTGGACCAGCAACTGAAGCTGCAGTAAAGGCCTTTCAAAGGGCAAATAAACTGACTGATGATGGTGTTGTAGGTAAAACAACTATTGAAAAAATAAACAGCCTTCTAAAAAGATAGTTCCTATAAAAGTAAATGCGGGCAAAGCCCGCATTTACTTTTTAACTAGTTCTTTGTAGATTACAATAAGTCCAGAAAGTCCAACTAATGCATAGATTATTCTTGAAATTAGAGCTTCTGCCCCGCCAAAGAGAGCTGCAACAAGGTCGAACTTAAAGAAGCCAACAAGTCCCCAGTTTAATGCGCCAATTAAAACTAGAGCAAAGGCAATAGGATAAATCTTTTTCATAATTACCCTCTAAGGATTATTTTCAGTATATTATATTTTTAAAAATTATTTTTTATGCTTAAATTTTTTAATTCTTCTATGATTTTTTCTGTTAATTTATCGGAGATGATGCACATTATTTTTATAAGTTTGCTTGGAAGCATGTCGTTTGCCCATTCTAATTTTTCACCGAATAAATTTTCGATTGTTTCCGAAAGCATAATTCCTGTTCCTGTTATTGATATGGTTCTTCTATCTGGTTTTTGGCATCCCGTTTTTATTGTGCAAACATCGCACTCTGTGCAGTGTTCAGGGGATAAAAATTCAACTCCATATTTTTCTTTAAAAAATAATCCGATTGACTTTAATAATCTATTTAAACTTTTGTCTGCTTCATCAAACTCATCCTTTGAATAGTTTGCTGTGTAAATTTTACCCATAGCTAAAATAAAAATTTTGTCCTTTAAAAGCTGATCAGCTGTTGGAGAAAAGGGAGGACAGCCGCCATTTACGCCAAAATTTGGACATCCTTCCCTGCAGTAGTTTCTAACTCTTTCTATATCTACTACTAAATCTTCATATTTAAAGTCCCCAAATTTTATTTCAACTGATGTATTATCAATTTCAATACTTTTTATAAAGTTCATAATAGCCCTCCTTTAGACGATAAGCATAATTATCTTATAAATAGTATAACAAAATATTAAACTGTATGTCAGTTGTTAAAATAAATAACTTTAAATCAGCACATACTAAAAAGGAAGGAGGGTGTGATATGTGGAAGGATAAGTTAAAGGCTTTTTTTACAAGACAGCCTGTTGAAAAACACGATACTGCCGCGTGGGCAAATATTAAAGAAACAAAAGCAGAATCCAACGTCCCTATTCCTGATATCATCGATGTTGAAAACGCCAAGGAATACGTAGAGGAAAATAAAAAATAACCCCCAACATGGGGGCTATTTTTATTGCATTTCAGCAAGGCGTTTGTAAGTTTCAAACTTTTCTTTAGCATGCTTTTCTGCGATGGCAAATAGTTCTTCTGCCCTTTCTGGGAAGGTATTCATAAGGGATGTATATCTTATCTCGCTCATTAGAAAATCTCTAAATGATCCCTTTGGCTCTTTAGAATCTAGTATAAATGGGTTCTTGCCCTGCTCTTTAAGTTCAGGATTGAATCTGTAAAGATGCCAATATCCTGATTCAACAGCCTTCTTTGCTTGATTTATTGTAGTTCCCATACCAGTTTTAATACCATGGTTAATACATGGTGAGTAGGCGATTATCAAGGATGGCCCTTTATAGTTTTCAGCCTCAGCTATTGCCTTTAATGCTTGATTCATATTAGCACCAAGGGCAATTTGAGCAACGTAAACATATCCATAGCTCATTGCAATCATTCCAAGGTCCTTCTTTCTAATGTTCTTACCTGCAGCTGCGAACTTTGCAACGGCAGCAGTTGGAGTGGATTTTGAAGATTGACCTCCTGTATTTGAGTAAACTTCTGTATCAAGAACTAGTATATTCACATCTACACCCTGGGCAATAACATGATCAAGACCGCCAAAACCTATATCATAAGCCCATCCATCTCCGCCTATTATCCAAACAGATGGCTTTACAAGATAATCCTTTCTTTCATATATTTGTTCTAATGTTGGATTACCTTTAAAGGCTGATTCATTAAAGGCCTGTAAAACCATGTTAGCTGCAATTTTAGATGCTTCACCACTATCCTTTGCCTTTAACCATTCTTCAAAGGCCCTCTTGAAGGGTTCTCCTATATTTTCCTTAAGGGCAGTTTGCATAAGTTCTGCTATTTTATCCCTAATCTGTGCATAGGCAATGGCGATACCAAATCCATATTCAGCGTTATCTTCAAATAGTGAGTTTGCCCATGCAGGTCCTTTGCCGTAGGCATTCTTAGTATATGGAGTTGATGGTGCACTACCTCCATATATAGAAGAACATCCAGTTGCATTTGCGATTATCATTCTATCTCCAAATAGCTGGGTTATAAGTTTAATATAAGGTGTTTCACCGCATCCAGGGCATGCGCCGTGGAATTCGAATAATGGCTGTGCAAATTGACTTCCCTTAAGGGTGAATTTATCCATAAGATTGTCTTTGATTTTAATTGTAGTTGCAAATTCCCAATTTGAAGCTTCCTTTGCCATCTGTTCCTCAGCAGGCTTCATAATAAGGGCTTTACCAGGTGCAGGACAAATGTCAGCACAGTTTCCGCAGCCGGTGCAGTCATACGGGCTAATTTGAATTCTATATTGTAGATGCTCAAAGCCTTTACCCATAGCCTGCTTAGTTTTAAAGCCTTCAGGTGCCCTCTTAACTTCATCTTCATCAAGCAATAACGGCCTTATTACTGCATGAGGACAAACAAGGGAGCACTGGTTGCACTGGATGCATTTGTCGATCTGCCACTCAGGAATTAAAACTGCAATTCCCCTCTTTTCATAAGCAGTTGAGCCGTTTGGGTAAGTTCCGTCCTCCATTCCAACAAAAGTAGAAACCGGAAGACTATCCCCTTCAAGTTTTGCCATAGGCCTTAAAATCTTTCTTATAAATTCAGGTTCATTTGTATTTTTAATTTCTTCATCCTCTGCTTCAGCCCATGAAGCAGGAACATCAACTTTAATTATGCTTTCAATGCCCATATCAACGGCCTTTTTATTCATTTCAACAATGTTTGCACCCTTTTTGCCGTAGGTCTTTTCGATGGATTCTTTTAAGTATCTTACGGCGTCTTCTACAGGGATAACGTTGGAGAGTTTAAAGAAAACAGACTGCATAATCATGTTTATTCTTCCGCCAAGGCCTATTTCATGAGCTATTTTGATGGCATCTATTATATAGAAATTTATATTGTTTTGTGCGATATATTTTTTCATCTTAGCAGGAAGCTTTTCTTCAAGTTCACTCACATCCCATGGGCAGTTAAGAACGAAGGTTCCACCCTTCTTTAAGCCCTTTAAAAGATCATAGTTGTATATAAATGATTTATTATGGCATGCGATATAATCTGCAGTGTTAACAAGGTATGGTGCTTTAATTGGTTCCTTGCCAAATCTTAAGTGGGATACAGTTGTTCCTCCTGACTTTTTACTATCGTAGGAGAAGTATCCTTGAACATAAAGGTTAGTATGATCTCCTATAATCTTTATTGCCTGTTTATTTGCACCAACAGTTCCGTCGGATCCAAGCCCGAAGAATTTGCAGCTTATTGTTCCTTTTGGTGTTGTTTCTATATCTTTACCAACAGGTAATGAGGTATGGGTTACGTCATCAACGATTCCTATTGTAAAGTTGTTCTTTGGATTTTCACTCATAAGGTTTTCAAAAACAGCTATAATCTGTGCTGGGGTTGTATCCTTTGAGCCTAGACCATATCTTCCGCCTATAATTAGAGGCTTATTGTTATAATCGTAAAACATCTTAACAACATCGAGATATAAAGGTTCTCCAGCTGATCCTGGTTCCTTGGTTCTATCAAGAACAGCAATCCTTTTTACTGATTTTGGTAAAACTTCAAAGAAGTATTTTGAAGAGAAGGGTCTATATAGGTGAACCTTTAAAAGTCCAACCTTTTTTCCCTTAGCCATTAGATAGTCAACAACTTCTTCTACAGTATCGCAAACTGAGCCCATAGCAACTACTACATATTCAGCATTAGGATCGCCGTAGTAATTGAAAGGTTTGTAGTTTCTTCCTGTGAGTTTGTTTATCTCCTGCATGTAATAATTTACAATGTCTGTAACAGCTTCGTAGAATTTATTTGCAACTTCCCTTCCTTGGAAGTATATGTCTGGATTTTGGGCAGTTCCTCTTGTTACAGGATGCTCAGGACTTAGAGCCCTTTTTCTAAATTGATTGAGGGCATCGTAGTCTATAAGTTTTGAAAGTTCTTCGTATTCTAAGAGTTCAACCCTTTTTACTTCATGGGATGTTCTAAATCCATCAAAGAAATGCAAAAAAGGAACCCTTGATTTAATTGCTGAAAGGTGGGCAACTGCCCCGAGTTCTATAACCTCCTGTGGATTTGCTGATGCCAAAAGGGCAAATCCGGTTTGTCTTGTTGCCATAACATCCTGATGGTCGCCAAAGATCGATAGGGCATGGGCAGCAACTGCTCTTGCGCTTACATGGAAAACACCAGGCAAGAGCTCACCTGCTATCTTATACATATTTGGAATCATTAGTAAAAGTCCCTGGGATGCTGTATATGTTGTCGTTAGGGCACCGCCTTGCAGTGAACCGTGAACAGCACCAGCAGCACCAGCTTCTGACTGCATTTCAACAACCTTAACGGTTTGACCGAATATATTTTTCTTTCCGTTTGCCGCCCATTCATCAACAAGCTCTGCCATTGTTGATGAAGGTGTTATAGGGTAAATAGCTGCAACTTCGGTAAATGCATAGGATATGTATGCGGCGGCGGTATTACCGTCCATCGTTTGTGTTCGTCTTGGCATAATTCTACCTCCTTTTTTAATATCTAAAAAATAGTTTTAGCATAATTTAACTTATTATGCGAAAAAATAATCTTTTACATATTATATCAAAAGAAAATAATTATTAAAAGATAAAAATTAATATTTTCTAAAAATTTAAAGAAAAATCCCCGAAATGGGGATTAAAATCTTTTGAAGGTTTCCTCATCAAAGGGCCTTTTTCCAAGGTTACTTAAGGAAAAACCAATAGGCCCAAGGCTTGTTAAGTTGTTTATCTCCTTTGGATTTACTGTTCTTGAGGCTTTATCATATAAGGAATTTATATATTTATCTTCAGGCAAAATAGAAATGGGATTTAAAAGATCAGGGTTTTTATCCATAAAAATCACCTCAGTATAATTGTGTCTAATTTATTTAAAGATATTCATTATAAATGATATAATTATATTTAGAAAATATTTTGGGGGTTTTATTATGTCTGTTGAACTTGTTTTTGTATCAAGAGGAGAACTTATTGAGAGCGTCCATAGGGGAGATGTGGTTGTTGTAAATTCAAAGGGAAAAATATTAGCTTATGCTGGTGATCCCTTTAAAGTTACTTACATAAGGTCTTCAGCAAAGCCTATCCAGGCAATCAATGTCTTCTTAAGCGGTGCCTTTGCTAAGTTTAATTTTACCGATGATGAAATCTCTATTATGTGTGCCTCCCATTTTGGTGAAGATTTTCATATAAAAACGGTTAAAAATATTCTTAATAAGATAGGTGCGAGTGAAAAGGACCTTTTATGTGGCGGAGGATATTCCATAAACAGAGATTATGCCTTAAAGCAGGCGAGGGAAAATATAACTATAACTTCCCTACATTCCGATTGTTCTGGAAAACATGCAGGGATAATTGCAAGCTGCATAGCAAAGGGATATGAAATTAAAGATTATAACAAGCCTTATCATCCTGTTCAGAGGGATACTTTAAAAATAGTTTCTAAGATGTGTGAAATAGAAAAGGAAAAGATAATCCTTGGTATAGATGGATGCACCGTCCCTGTATTTGGCATGCCAATATACAACCTTGCATTAGCCTTTGCAAAGCTTTCCAATCCCAAGGAGCTTGAAGATGATTTTAAATATGCATCTGAAAATATCTTTAGGGCGATGAATCATTTCCCTGAGATGGTTTCAGGAACAGGAGGATTTTGCACAGAGCTTATGAAAAACACGAAGGGAAAACTTATTGGAAAACTTGGAGCAGAAGCTGTTTATGCTGTTGGTGTTAAGGATTTAGATATAGGAATTGCTGTAAAGATAGAGGATGGAAACTTTAGTAGAGCTCTTTTCCCTGTTGTTATTGAAGTATTAGAAAGGCTTAATGTCCTAGATGGAGATGAAAAGGAAAAGCTAAAAAGGTTTAAAATTGTAGACAATAAAAATAGCGTTGGAGATGTTGTAGGCTTTATTAAACCTATATTTGAATTAAAATATTTGTAAATTAGGCTATCCTAAAGGGTAGCCTAAATTTTTTTAAAAAGGTCTTTATTTATTTAAATTTTTGTGTATAATTATACCTAAATTAGATTACAAAGGAGGATAATATGTTTGGCTATAATTCACTTGGGATAAACGAAAACGGAGTTTTAACTATATCTGGGGTAGATGCTGTTTTGCTTGCAAAAATATACGGAACTCCCCTTTATGTTATAGATGAAGCAGAAATAATAAGAAGGTGTAGAGATATTAAAGAAAATCATATCGAAAAATATGGTGGAAGGGCAGTATATGCTAGTAAGGCTTTTTTAAATAAGGAGATGTGCAGAATAATAGAAAGACAGGGATTAGGCCTTGATGTTGTATCCGGAGGCGAACTTTATACAGCAAAGGCAGCAAATTTCCCGATGGAAAGGGTTATATTTCACGGCAATAATAAATCTCTTGAGGAATTAGAAATGGCAGTTGATTTGGGCGTTGGTAGAGTAGTTATAGATAATTTCTATGAAATTGATAATTTAAATTATATTTTAAAGTCAAAAAACAAAAGAATAGATGTTCAGATAAGAGTAAATCCAGGTATTGATGGTCATACCCATGAATTTATTAAAACAGGGCAGGTAGATTCAAAATTTGGCTTTCCCCTATTTGATGATACTGCACTTTTAGCAGTAAAGGCTGTTTTAGAAAATCCTCTATTAAGTCTTAAGGGAATACACCTTCACTTAGGTTCTCAGCTCCATCAAAAGGATATATATGTAAAAGCAGTTACGGTTTTGGCTGAATTTATTAGAAGAATAAGGGATGAACTACATTATGAAATAGAAGAGATAAACTTAGGCGGTGGGTTTGGTATATTTTATACAGAGGATGATTCAAGAAAATATATTAATTATTTTACTGATGCTATAAATATAGCTGTTATAAAGGAGTTTAACAGGCTATCCCTAAAAAGACCAATAGTTTATATAGAACCTGGAAGATGGATTGTTGGTGAAGCAGGATTTACTATATATACAGTAGGTGCAATAAAGGAGATTAAAAACATAAGAAAATACATCAGCGTTGATGGCGGAATGGCTGATAATCCAAGACCGCCTCTTTATGGTGCAAAATACTTGGCCCTTTTAGCAAATAAAATAACTGAAGTTGAAGAAGAGGTTGTAACGGTAGCCGGAAAATGCTGTGAATCTGGTGATATATTAATAAGGGATATTAGCCTTCCTAAGGTAGAAAGTGGAGATATTTTAGTAGTTTTAAGCACCGGAGCCTATAATTATTCTATGGCGAGTAACTATAATAGACTCCCAAGGCCGGCAGTTGTATTAGTCAATAATGGTAATCACAGATTAATCGTAAAAAGAGAAACCTATGAGGATATTATTAGAAACGATATATAGAAAAATTTGTAAATGTCAAAAAGTCAAAAAGTCAAGTGCCTGGCACTTGACTTTTATAGATTAAATTCCTTTGCAACTAAATTTACTGCCTTCATTTTGTCTTGATGTTTTATTGCACAGGTTATCCTGATTTCTGAAGTGGTAATCATCTTAACTTCAATATCGTTTTGCTTAAACAGCTTAAATATCTTCGATGCAACTCCGGATGTTGTTTTCATTCCAAGTCCTACAACTGAAAATTTAGTAATGTCCTCATCGATAATAATTTCATCTTTTTTATAGTATGGTTTAATTACATCTAGGCAGTCTCTTAAATCATCTTTAGGGATTGTAAAGGAAAGGTTTACCTTGTTATTTATTGGAGCCGTCTGGCTTATCATATCTACGTTTATCTTTTTGCTGGCAACAGCCTCAAATATATCAGATAAAAGATTTGTATCGTATTCTAAATTTTGAAGGGTTATAGCAACATCGCTATCGGATACAGCAATGCCGGTTATAGGCTTTTGTTCCACTATCTCAACCTCCCTAATATAAGTTCCCTTTATATCGCTGCAGCTTAAAGCAACATAAATAGGAATATTGAACTTTTGAGCAAGCTCAACCGATCTTGAATGCATAACTTGAGCGCCAAGGCTAGACAGCTCAAGCATTTCTTCGTAGCTTATTTCATCTATTTTTTTAGCTTCTTTATAAATCCTTGGGTCGACGCTATATATTCCATCAACATCGGTAAAAATTTGACATTCTCCCTTTAGCTTTGCTGCTATTGCAACTGCTGTTGTATCAGAACCACCTCTACCAAGTGTTGTGATGTCGCCATCTTCAGTAATTCCCTGAAAACCCGCAACAACTACAATTTTACCTTCCCTTAATCTATCTAAAATTGCCCCTTCGTTTATATCCTCAATCAAAGATTTCCCATATGTTCCGTCGGTTAAGAGCTCTATCTGAAAGGCATTCATTGAAATTGCATCATATCCTAAGGATTTTATGGCCATTGCAAGAAGGGCGCTTGAAACCATCTCACCGGTTGCTAAAAGGGCATCGAGTTCTCGTTTATCAGGATGTTCAGTTATCTTTTTAGCAAGTTCTATTAATTCATCGGTGGTATCCCCCATTGCAGATATAACAACAACTACATCGTTACCCTCCTGTTTCTTTTTTATAACCCACTTTGCAACATTTTTTATCTTTTCAGGAGTGGCAACGGAACTTCCACCATATTTTTGAACAACAATAGCCATCCTTTCACCCCCTAATCGATATATAGTTGAAATTTTAACATAAATATTTATGCAATTCAATATATTTTTATACAGAGAAATCAATTGCTAAGTTTTTTTCTTTTAAAGGTTATAAAATAAAAATAAATGAAAAGAGGTAAAAAAACTTCAAATGGTAGGGAATAATATGGCCATATTTTTGTTGCCCATTCAACCATCTGCATTATATTTTCATAAACTATTATCGAAAAATTAAACATTAAAAGTCCTACGGGGGTAACTAAAAACCTATAATCATCAAAGCCCAAAATTTTGGATAATCCCTTTGATGATGCATATAAACATATATTTATTTTTGCAAAGGTGAAAATTAAAAAGGAGATTGCTATTATGCTTTCAATTCTTTGTAAAAAATTGGCTATATTTATTCTGCTAACAGCTGTATAGGAAGAAAAATAGTTTCTAATTGATGTTTCGGGGCCTAATATAAGGACATTTCTTAATGCTAATAAAATTAAAACAACTGCTGCAAAAATCAATGATGTATAATAAACCTTAAAGTATTGACTTTTATTTGTTGAAGGCAAGATAAATAAGAATACGATGGTTTCTGCAAAGGGGAAGGAAAAGGTTGCAAAGGCCCCCTTTAACACCGGTAGTATTCCTTCATATAACATTGGTCTTAAATTGTTTATATCCATTTCAGGGATAGAAAAGGGGATAGTTAGTAATACTAAAAATAATAAAATTAATAAAAAAAGTTCACAGCCTCTTCCTATAATTTCAATTCCTGACTTTACTGAAAGAATAGCTAATAGGATGCATAGGAGCATAAGAATCGAATTTGGCGTTTCAGGGAGACCAATTGTCTTTATAAATTCACCAAAATTCCTTAAAACAAGGGAGCCTAAATGAAAGGCGAAAAAAACAAATAAAAAAGCTAACAATCTTCCAAAGAATTTACCAAATATCAATTCTAAAATATCAACAAAATCTTTGTCGGGTTTTATAGATAATATTTTAGAATAAACCCAAGTTATAGCAAGGGCAGCTATTAATGCGATAATAACTGCAATCCAAAGATCACCCTTTGCATCAACACCGCTGGTAATAATAACAGAACTTCCTATGATGAACATTATCATTGTAAATATTGATTGTCTTACAGATATCGTTTCCTTCATAAATATAACCTCTATTTAAAAAAATAATTTTTGAAGGCAATAGCAGGACTTGGAATTTTAATATCTAAGGAGATTAGAAGACTTAGTATAAAAGCGATGAAGTAAAAAATAGAAAAAAGGATTATTTTTTTTATATTTTTTTCGTTTTTTAAATTAAATATTTCTAAAATATAAAGAAGGACATATCCTATTAGGGTTAAAATAACTTTTGCCATATTATTTACCAACCTTTATTATTTTATTTGTTGTTGCAGTTCCAAATATGTTTAATTTTACATTAATCGAATAGGAAACATATTTAAAAAGTTCATCCCAATTATCTTTATTTTTCTTCCAATAAGAGGGGTTCTTTATTTTAACAAGTTTACCGAAATTTACTATATCAACATCATAATCTTGAATTTTTGTAAGGGTATTTTCGATATCTTGAGCTATGTATTTTTCAGCAAAATCCTTTAGTTTTATAAGATTTTCTTCCTTTATAAAATCAAATTCACCTGAGTTTTCAGCAAGGGACACATCTATAGAAATATCTATATTAAATTTAAGTTTATCATCAATGATAGGGGTTATTTTAGTTTTAGAACTGTATATTTCAAAGGAGATATCCGTTCCCGTTGAAAGCGCATTTTTTATAGGTATTATACCTCCTTTTACTAGATTTTTTATAAAAAGCAAATTTTTAGTATGGTGATCATCTAAAAATCCAACGAGTTTTTCATTTTTAAACAAAGCACATCCTGATAATTTAATAATATTTCTACCATTTTCTTTTACAATATAGGCAACGGGAAGAATAGTAGCTGCTGAATCCGATTGAATTTCATTTATAATCTGCCAAAGGTTAATATTTGGGTATTTAGATATATTTTTAGAGGATTCTAATATGTCATAAACATGAAAGGAAACGATTTTTTGAAGATTATTTGTAGTATTGAATATATCCCTTGCCCTTTCGGAATTAACAAAAACTATTTTCATATCAGGTCTTACCTCTGCATCTCTTTCAATCCAGTCTAAAATAGGCAATATACTTTTTTTAGCTAACTTTTTATTTATAAATACCACCTTTGCATGGCTCCAAAATACTTTTTTGCCTGTTTTTGATACTAAGTTTCTAACTGCATCAAAAATAGTGTCACCTTCTTCGTTAAAATACTCAGGCAGGATCAAAGATTGACCTTGACCATAATTGGTTATAGTAACGATTTCTGTTGTTAAAATGTATTTATTTTTATTTTCGTCAAAGTCAAAGGCTACTCCAGCTGCAGTTGAAATTTGATCTAATTCTCTGTAATTCCAGCAGGAGGTGAACATCAATGAAATTATTAATATGAATATAATTTTAATTCTACTCAAGTTCGATCTTCTCCTTTGTTTTTTGACTTCTACTCCTTATTATGTTTTTTGCTCCTAAAATAATCGGTCTATACTTCATTGCCCACCATGGCCCCCTTATAGATGTATCTTTTATATCTTGAGGGTTGAGGGATATGGTGTGCAATGTATAGGGTACCCCAAAACTTTTTAAGGATAAGAGCCTTATGAACATAATCAATATACCAAAAAACATTCCATACAATCCAAAAAATGAAGATAAAAAGAGTATTAAAAACCTATATATTATTACTGCCCATGTAAGTTGAGGGATTAGAAATTCTGTTATTCCAGTAAGGGCTGTTATAATAACCATCGGAGCACTAACGAATCTTGCTGTAACAGCAGCATCTCCTATTATTAGTGCACCTACGATGCTTACCGCTTGACCTATGGGCTTTGGAAGTCTTGTTCCTGCTTCCCTTAATATTTCAAATAGAAATATCATGCCAAAGGCTTCAACAACTGTTGGAAATGGAACACCGTTTCTTGCTGCTGTAATGCTAAGAACTAGAGGTGTTGGCAAAAGTTCCTGATGAAAGTTTACAAGAGAAATATACAAAGAAGGAATAAAAGTTGTAAGAATAAAGCCTAAGAGTCTCAATATCCTGTTAAACGAAGCAAAAATAAAGTTAACATAGTAATCTTCGCAGGATTGAAAGGATTCAATAAATAAATAGGGTAGCGTTAATACAAAGGGAGAACCGTCAACAAGGATGACTATTCTTCCTTCTAATAGTTTTCCACAGGCTACATCGGGCCTTTCAGTTGAGCCGATGGTTTGAAAGGGACAAAAGGGATGATCGCAGATAAGTTCCGATATATATCCTGAGTCCATTATGCCGTCTATATCTATGTTATCTAGTCTATTTATTACTTCATTTACTATTTTTTCAGATGCAATGCTATTTATATAGGCAATGCAAATTTGTGTTTTAGTGTATCTTCCTATCGTTTTAAATAAAAATTTTAAATCCTTATGGGGAATTCTTCTTCTAATTAAAGAAAGATTAATTAATAAAGATTCGGTGAAACCTTCTCTTGGTCCTCTTATTATACTTTCTGATGGAGGTTCTTCAACATTTCTTGCATTACTTTCCTTTGCCTTTATAAGAAGGGCCTTGTCTTCTCCATCTATTAATATAACGGCATAACCAGTTAAAATAGAACCGATAACTTCGTCGAAATCTTCAGATATTTGAATGTGGGCTGATGGTAGGGAATTTATAAGGGAATGAATTGTGATTTTCTCATTGCTTTTTATGTTTAAAATACTTTCCAAGATGTTATTTATATAATCAAGTTTAACCATTCCATCTGAGTAAATTAATAAAAAATTATTTTTATTATACTGATAAGTTCTAAAAATTATAGTTTCATCATTTAAAAATATAGTTTTTAAAAGCTTAATATTTTCAACAATATCTACACTTATCTTTTGTGATTTTTCCCTTTTTAAAAATCTAAACATAAACCTTCACCGTTTCCTTTTTAGTAAATATTTTTTACATTATGTTCTAGATTATACACATTTTATTACTAAAATAAAAAGATGAAGACGATTCTTACGCCTTCATCTATTCTTTAAACTATTTTTTATCATTTCTATAACTTTTTTTCTATCTTTTAAATTATTTTCAAAATCAAGGTTGTCTACATTTATTTTAAGAATTGGTGAAATTGAATATTGGTCAAAATATTCTTTGTAGTGTTTATTTAATCTTTCCCAGTATTCCCTTTCAACTATTTTTTCATATTCTCTTCCTCTAAGGTTAATTCTTCTTATTGCCTCATCTACTGAAATTTCAAGATAAACCATAAGCTTTGGCGGATGACAATGTTCTATCATGTTTTCAAAAAGCTCTATGTAAAGTTCGAATTCTTCAGGAGACATTTCGCCGCTTTCCATTAGCATTTTAGCAAAGATAACGTCACCATAAATGCTCCTATCCATTACAGCATTTTCAACCTTTGAAGCTTCCTTTATATGTTTAAATCTTTTATTTAAGAAAAATATCTGAAGAGGAAAGCTGTATCTATGCCTATCGTAATAAAATTTTTCCAGGATTGGATTGTTAAATACAGGCTCCTCAAAAGGCACAAAACCTTCTTCTTTTAGTATTTTCATCAGGGTGGTTTTACCGGCACCAACAACTCCATCGATTACAAGCATGTTCCAAAATCCTCCTTTATTAATCTTACTGAGGGCTTCTTTGTAAAACATAGTATCTCCCCTTGAAAAGAATATGCCTAAATAGTATATAAAATTTTTAATCCAATTACAATATTTATTTATTTTTTGTCAAATAAAATTGTTTTAAAACAATATTGACAAATTTTAGGATATTGTTAGAATAATTACGAAATAATAAAAATATAATTGTATCGATACATAAAGGAGGGGAATTTATGGAAAGGTTTAAATTAAATGCTGACCTTGCCAGGATGTTAAAGGGCGGGGTGATTATGGATGTTACAAATGCTAAAGAGGCTGAAATTGCAGAAAAGGTTGGTGCCTGTGCTGTAATGGCCCTTGAGAGGGTTCCAGCTGATATTAGAAGGCAGGGTGGGGTTGCAAGGATGTCGGACCCTAAACTTATTAAAGAGATAAAGTCTGCTGTTTCCATTCCAGTTATGGCAAAATGCAGAATAGGACATTTTGTTGAAGCACAAATTTTAGAGGCACTTGAAATAGACTATATAGATGAAAGTGAAGTTTTAACTCCAGCCGATGATAAGTATCATATAAACAAATGGGATTTTAAAGTCCCCTTTGTTTGCGGTGCGAGGAATTTAGGTGAAGCATTAAGAAGGATTGGCGAAGGTGCTGCGATGATAAGAACAAAGGGAGAGGCGGGAACAGGCAATGTTATTGAGGCTGTAAGACATTTAAGACAAATCATGGATGATATAAGAAGGATAAAAAACTCACCCTATGAAGAACTTATGACTATTTCAAAGGAGTTTGAGGCACCTTATCATCTTGTTGAGTATGTTTGGAGGGAGGGAAAACTTCCGGTTGTTAATTTTGCTGCAGGAGGAATAGCAACACCTGCTGATGCTGCCTTGATGATGCAGCTTGGTGC
>JAOAEI010000269.1 GCA_026416875.1 Caloramator sp. | reverse complement strand
GTGCTGCATGGCTGACGGCGAGGCAGGCAACTTTGCAATGCGTTGAGCACAATAGGATGAATGGAGAATCAGGTATGCCCAAATTAACCCCAAATAAATTGAAGCTATACGGATTCAACAACCTGACAAAATCATTAAGCTTTAATATTTATGATATTTGTTATACAAAAACGGAAGAAGACCGCAGACGGTATATTGATTATATTGATGAACAATATAATGCCCAGAGACTTACGGGGATTCTGACAGAAGTGTCGCAAATCATCGGAGCCAGCATCCTCAATGTGGCAAAACAGGATTATGATCCTCAGGGGGCGAGTGTCACACTGTTGATATCGGAAGAAGAGGTTCCGTTATATGTGCTTGACCCTTCTTGTAACCGGGGTGTATTGACACCTGTACGTGAAAATATTCTGGGTCACCTGGATAAAAGCCATGTTACGGTGCATACCTATCCTGAAAGCCATCCGCAGAATGAAATCAGTACATTTCGTGTAGATATCGATGTGTCTACCTG
>JAOAEI010000268.1:288-517 GCA_026416875.1 Caloramator sp. | reverse complement strand
GCCGTAGGCTGAGGGGTTTATTTGCAAGCCTTTTCCTTTAGTTCTGCAATTACCCTGGCCATATCCGGCGCCTTAAATACTGTTGTTCCTGCAACAAGCACATTGGCTCCCGCCTCTGTTATCTTATATACATTACTCAAATCTACTCCGCCATCCACTTCAATATCGACAGAAAGCTTTTTGCTGTCGATCAAGGCTTTCAGTTGCCTTACTTTTTCAATTGAAAAGT
>JAOAEI010000268.1:0-278 GCA_026416875.1 Caloramator sp. | reverse complement strand
CTCCAGGGAAGAAAGCGGTGTCGCAGGATTTAAAACTACTCCGGCCTTAATTTTGCACTGTTTTATTTTCTGGATGGTTCTGTGAAGGTGAGCGCAGCTTTCAACATGAACTGTTATAATATCAGCCCCTGCGTCTGCAAAGTTTTCTATGTACCTATCGGGATTTTCAATCATCAAATGCACATCAAAGGGCACCGCTGTCGTTTTCCTCAAAGCTTTTACTATAGGCGGTCCCAGTGTTATATTCGGTACAAAATGTCCATCCATGACATCTATAT
>JAOAEI010000267.1 GCA_026416875.1 Caloramator sp. | reverse complement strand
GATGAGTACATCGAAAAGTACTTGCCCAAAAAAGGGGATGAATAGGTATGAGACTTAATGTAAACCCAACCAGAATGGAGCTTACAAAATTAAAAAAGCGTTTAGTTGTAGCAAAGAGAGGTCATAAGCTTTTAAAGGATAAACAAGATGAATTAATGAAAAAATTCATTGATTTAATTAAAAAGAACAATGAGCTTAGAATAAAGGTAGAAGAGGAACTGACAGAATCGCTTAAAGAATTTATGATGGCAAAGGCAGTTATGGGCTCTGAAATGCTAGAAGAAGCAATAATCATGCCTAGTGAAACTATAAGCCTTGAAATTTCAAAGAAGAATATAATGAGTGTAAATGTTCCAATTATGAAGTTTATAAGGGAAGGATCAGAGGGGGCAAGTATATACCCTTATGGTTATGCATTAACATCTGCAGAACTAGATGGAGCAATAAATAAGCTTTACAATATTCTTCCACACCTTCTTGAGCTTGCAGAAGTTGAAAAAGCATGTCAGCTGATGGC
>JAOAEI010000266.1 GCA_026416875.1 Caloramator sp. | reverse complement strand
GAATTACAACAACCAAGAGGTAGTAAGGCTGAATATATTGTTGTGCATGACGTTGCTATGGCAAATGAGGCACGAAGTGACAATGCTTGTACTACTGTAATAAAACTTAAACCTCGTGCAAATGGAACATATATAAAAGAAGCTGTATTCATTAAATCACATAAAGGTATGACACTTACAGAACAAAGGGATTATTTGAGAGAACTAATTCATATTAAATTCCCTAATACCAAAAAATTAGTAATAGATATTAGGGGTAACGGTGAACCTTTAAAAGCACTTTTCTATGAAAGCTGGATATATGAAAATGACAAAGGCGAAAGTATAGAATTCCCACCTCTAATCGATGAAGATGATGATGAAGCAAGAAAAAATATACCTAATGCTTTAACATTGTTAAAGTGTATAGCAGCTGATAATAATTTTAATAATACTATGTATTCTTATATGAAATCATGTTTTGAAGATGGAAGTATAAGATTATTAATACCATCTACAAATATAGATTCAAAATTTAAAAG
>JAOAEI010000265.1 GCA_026416875.1 Caloramator sp. | reverse complement strand
CTTTTTATCCATCTTCTGATGGAGAATTATCGCTTCAATAATTTGCTCTCCAATGGTATACACAGGAGAAAAAGATGTCATGGGCTCTTGAAAGATCATTGCTATTTCTCTACCCCTAATACTTCTCATCTCAGGACCTTTAGGATCTAGCTGGACAATATCTATTACACTAATCCCATTCTCATTTTTATAAAAAAGAATGTTTCCCTCAATTTTACTTCTTGGACCTGTTAATCTTAATATGGATAAAGCGGTGACACTTTTTCCACATCCTGATTCTCCAACAACTCCCAATGTTTTTCCCTTTTTAACTTCAAAACTTATTCCATCAACCGCTCTTACCGTCCCTTCATCTAATACAAAATGAGTCTTAAGATTTTTTATTTCCAGTAGTTTTTCCATCTTTTTTGCCTCCTTATCTTGCATAGGGATCTGCTGCATCCCTAAGCCCATCTCCCACAAAATTAAAAGCAAGTACCACTATTACCACAAAAATAACAGGTATTAGTAACCAAGGAGATAGG
>JAOAEI010000264.1 GCA_026416875.1 Caloramator sp. | reverse complement strand
GTATAAATAGCCCCTTCATACTCTCTATATTTAATTTTTTCATTATATTTTCTTTGTATTTTTTAAATTTTCTATCAATTTCATTATCTATGTCTTTTCTTAAGAATTCTGGCAAATTGGACTTTTTAGTTGTAAATAAATAATCATATATTAACAAATCTTTAATAATTGAAACTTCATATTTCTGAATTAAGAAATTAAACAAAAGAAAAAATTTTTCCTGAAGCCCTACATTCCTTTCAAAATAATCACTTGTATTACTCAGTGCATAACTAATAGTTCTCTCAAAAATTCTACTATTATAGAAACTATCAAATACCTTTTCAAAATTTAAAAGCCAATAAATTTCTTCACTCTTTAACCAGTCTGTTTTTAAAACATGGTATGGAGGATAGCTTAAATATTTTATTCCATATTTATCTTTATCATAAAATATTGGTGATCCCTTAAGTACCTTTAAAAATCCAATCTGAAGTTCATCAGGCATTATACTCATAACATCATTGAAGGATTTTTTAAATGAAATTATATC
>JAOAEI010000263.1 GCA_026416875.1 Caloramator sp. | reverse complement strand
GTTGCATTTTTTGAAAATATTGATATAATATATTAAAACCGGTGATGGAGAATAGTAGATAAGGTTTAAACTCAAGAGAGCCGGTGGCTGGTGTGAACCGGTGTTTGACCTTATTGAATCCACTCCAGAGGGTTTGCGATGAGCAAAACGGATGTGGCCGTTATACCACAAAGAGAGGACCTTTTGGTCAATTAGGGTGGCACCGCGAAAGTATAGCCTTTCGTCCCTTTGGGGATGGAAGGCTTTTTATATTATATAAACAAGGAGGGAAGAAAATGTTAGATATTAAAAGAATAAGAACTAATCCAGAGGAAGTAAAGGAAGCACTAAGGATTAGGGGAGAGGCCTTCACTCTCGATATGATAGACAAAGTTGTAAAACTGGATGAAAGAAGAAGAGAAATTCTAGTTGAGGTGGAGGCATTAAAGAACAAAAAAAACACAGATTCGCAGGAAATTGCAAAACTAAAAAGGGAAGGCAAAAACGCAGATCACCTTGTTGCTGAAATGAAGGAGCTCTCTGATAAGATTAAGG
>JAOAEI010000262.1 GCA_026416875.1 Caloramator sp. | reverse complement strand
CATAATATGATAAATCGAATCGTTTGATTTTAATCTTGCACATCTAGGCATACTACCTACAACCCCCTATACTTTTTGTAGATAGTATGCCCAGCACTTTCACTTTTTATACAATAACTTGTAAATCACCTTAATCTTCCCATAAATTCAAATATTTATTAGACTCTTTTTTTCTTTTAAGGGTTTCTTCTTTATCAATATATGTTGTAGCTGCAAATACAATAACGTCTCCTTCCCTTGCCTCTTTAGGTATCAACTGGCGGTTGATGTTTTCAACTTTTCCATCATCAAAAACTATTATGGCAAAATCGCCTTCAAATCTATCTATAACTCCCTTCATCATAACCCCTTCTAACAGATAAAGTTAAGAAGATATAAAACTATTAAGAACTGTCCCTATTTTAAAACTATGTGGCATTTACGGCAGCGAGCTTCATAGGCCTCTTTAGCTCCCACTAAAACGATAGGATCAGAATATTTAGCAGGCTTACCATTAATTAGCCTTTGGGTTCTTGTTGCAGGGTTACCACAAACAA
>JAOAEI010000261.1 GCA_026416875.1 Caloramator sp. | reverse complement strand
GATAAAATGTTAAAAATAGTTAATATCTATAACATGGTTTGGGAAAAAAAGTTGAAATGTCAAAAAGTCAAAATGTCAAGTGCCTGGCACTAAAAAATCTCCATGGCAGGAATTTTATCCTCCATGGAGATTTTTTTAATCTTAAAAGGCCTCCTTAAATATATTCATAATATCCTCAAGGCTAGCTTTTCTTGGATTTGTTAATCCGCAAGCATCCTTTAAAGCGTTTTCTGCTAATGTCTTAATATCCTCTTCCTTTGCTCCAAGCTCCTTAAGCCCCTTTGGAATTCCAATTTCCATTGAAAGCTTCTTTATTCTATCAATAACTTCTTCTGCGATCTTTTCTTCTGTTAAGCCTTCTGTATTTATGCCTATTACCCTTGCTATATCTACAAATCTTTCTGCTGCAACCTTCATGTTAAAGGATTGAACATGTGGCAGCAATACCGCATTGCATACTCCATGCGGAAGGTCATAAAAACCTCCAAGCTGATGGGCCATAGCATGAACATATCCGAGTCCTGCGTTGTTAAAGGC
>JAOAEI010000260.1 GCA_026416875.1 Caloramator sp. | reverse complement strand
CATTAAAAGACCCATCCTAAATTTAAGGGTGGGTTTTTGTATTAACTTTTGAATTTTTATCATATAAATATTACGAGTGAAATGCAAAGGGGAAGATGGGTATGCATAAGAGGTTAAATTGGCAGGATTCATTGGCAAATATAATTAAAATTATTATTGCCATCTGGCTTTTCAAGGAACTGATATCTTACTTGTTTCCAGTACTTTTGTTAAGCTATGGAGATAAATATAGAAAAAATCTATACATATATTTAATTAATAACTCGAGCTACATATTTTCATCCTATGAGCAAGATGATGATGAAAAAATAAATTCAACAAGCGTTCTAATAAAGCAAATAACAGGGATAGATATTAACGACCCCAAGAGCTTATTAACACTGGAGGTTCCTTTAATAAATCAAATAGATAAACAAATCCTACTTGCCAGGGAGGATGGACCTGTTATTGTTATACCAAAAATACAAGAGGAAGAAGAATCGTCAGACGAAGAGGAGATAAAACCAAAGGATAGTAATGATAGTGATAATGAAATTTCAAAT
>JAOAEI010000025.1:20222-23650 GCA_026416875.1 Caloramator sp. | reverse complement strand
GGTGGGCACCACAGGGCTCGAACCTGTGACCCTCTGCTTGTAAGGCAGATGCTCTCCCAGCTGAGCTAGGCGCCCACGCTTTATTTTGTTTTCCCGTCGCTCACCAGCGACATTATTAAGTATACATAAGATTACTCTTTTTTTCAATACCCATTAATTATTTTTACACTAAATTATGTTTTTTATACTCATGTTTTCTTTATTTTTCTCTTGTTTTCTTCCTTATATCATTAAAAATTTTAATTAAGATTAAAATACTTCTTCACAGGAAAGTATAAATACTGATATATTTTATATATACCTATATCAAGGCGGTGTTAATTATGCAAAGAATACTCGGCAGATTAAGAAAATGCATTCAAGAGTTTAATATGCTCCAAGATGGAGATAAGGTTGTTGTTGGACTCTCAGGCGGAAAGGACAGCATGCTTCTTTTATATGCCCTTTCCCTTTATCAAAGGTTTAGTCCCCAAAAGTTCGATTTAAGTGCAATAACCATAGATATGGGACTTGAAGGGATGGACCTTACCCCTCTTATTGAATTTACTAAAAGACTTAATATCCCCTATAAAATAGTTCAAACAGATATTGCAAAAATAGTATTTGATATAAGAAGGGAACCAAATCCCTGTTCTCTTTGTGCAAAATTAAGGCGAGGGGCTTTATATAACACAGCAAAGGAGATGGGATACACCAAAATAGCACTTGCCCATAATGCAGATGATGCAATCGAAACTCTTTTAATGTCTTTATTCTTTGAAGGCAGAATTAGCACCTTTTCGCCTATAACCTATTTTGAAGATAAAGATATTTATTTAATTCGTCCCTTTATCTACCTTTATGAAAAGGATATAAGAAGTGCTGTGAAAAAAAATAATATCCCTGTAGTTAAAAATTTGTGCCCTGCAAACGGCAAAACCCAAAGACAAAGCATGAAGGACCTTATATGGCAACTTCAAAAAAATATCCCTAACATTAAAGATAACATACTAGGTGCCATTGAAAATATTGAGGAGCTTAACATATGGGATAAGGAAAAATTGAGGAATTTATGCAATAAATAGGGCAAACGCCCTATTTTAAATTGATATTTACATCATAATAATTGTCAAAAATGTATCCTCCTTCGTCTTCAACGGTATTTTCATCGTAGTAAAAAACACCTTCTACCCTTTCAGCCTTTAATGTAAATATAGAAACTAAAGTCATAAAAGTAATAATAATAACGACAATTATATTAAAATACTTTTTCAAGTTATCACCCCTCACAGCTTTTTCTTTATTATTTTTTCTTAAAACTACAAAAAATATACAACCTCCTGTAATAAAAGCCTCTTTAAGTCTGTATATATGAATTGAGGGGGTGATTAGTTGAAGTCTTCAAACTATGATACCATTGGAATAGTAGTAAATTACAAAGAAGAAAGCGCTAAAGAAACATTAGCTAATTATATATCAAAATTTTTGCGGGATAATACACTGATAGTATGCATAGGAACTGACAAATGCATAGGAGATAGTTTAGGTCCACTTGTTGGCACATTTCTAAAAGAAGCTAATTTCCCGCTACCTGTAATAGGGACCCTTCAAAATCCTGCCCATGCAGTTAATTTAGAGGAAATATTATGTGATATCAGCTGCCAATATCCGAATTACTTTATAATAGCAATAGATGCATGTTTAGGATTTGAAGACAACCTAGGTGATATTCAAGTAAAATTAGGTCCTGTTCATCCTGGAAAAGGAGTAGGAAAAAATCTTCCGACTGTTGGAGATATATCAATAGTCGGAGTGGTTGATTCTATAGATATAAAAGATGGTTACTGGTTAAAAAATATTCGCCTAAACTTTATATGGGATATGGCTAAATTAATCTCAGAAAGTTTAGTTTTAGCTGCACAACAAAAAGGCATGTAACTCATGCCTTTTTAGCTGCTTTTTTAGGTGTTTCATCTACTAAATAGTCTAAATAATCTAGAGAAATCCCTGTTCCCTTCGCAACACAGGATATGGCATCCTCAGCAACTTTTACAGGAACCTTTGTCCTTTCTTGGATGTATTTATCAAGTCCCCAAAGTAGAGATCCTCCCCCTGTCATTATTATTCCGTTGTCGCTAATATCAGCTGCAAGCTCTGGCGGAGTCTTTTCAAGGACTTGATGAACAGCATCAGTTATAGCTTCTACAGGCTCAGACAAAGCAAGCCTTATCTCTTCAGAAGTTACTAAAATATTTTTAGGAAGACCACTAATTAAATCTCTTCCCTTAATTTCCATTGAAATATCCTCGTCCCTTTTATAAGCACAACCTATATTTATTTTTAATTCCTCAGCCGTTCTTTCTCCAATCATTAACTTATACTTTTTCTTTAAATACGAAATAATCGCTTCATCGAATCTATCCCCAGCAACTTTTATAGATGATCTTACAACAATTCCGCTTAATGAAATAACTGCAATATCCGTTGTTCCTCCGCCTATATCAACTATCATACATCCATTAGGTTTTGATATGTCTATTCCTGCTCCTAATGCTGCCGCAATTGGCTCTTCAATTAAGTAAACTTCCCTTGCACCAGCATTATAAGCTGCATCCTTTACAGCTCTTTTTTCAACCTCTGTAGCTTCACAGGGTATACACACAACCACCCTTGGCCTTAAAAGTTTTTTACTTCCGTAAGCCTTTTTTATAAAATGTTTTAACATCTTCTCCGTCGTATCATAATCTGATATTACTCCATCCCTTAAAGGCCTAACTGCAACGATATTACCTGGAGTTCTTCCTATCATCTGCCTTGCATCTTCTCCAACAGCTAATACCCTATTTGTATTTTTATCGATTGCAACTACTGATGGTTCTCTTAAAACGATTCCCTTCCCCTTTACATAAACCAAAACACTTGCAGTTCCTAAATCTATTCCTATGTCATTACTACCAAACCAAAACATAACTTCACTCCCTACCTATATATTGCAATTATAATATTCGATAAAAATTTGCAAAATCCTGCTTGGTAGGGAAAATTTTTATGCATTTGCTGATTTATATTTTAATTTTGTCGCCTTTCCTCCCCTTATATGCCTCTCTGCTTTATTTATTTCTAATATCTCCTTTGCTTCCTTTGCTATTTGAGGATTAATTTTAGGAAGTCTTTCTGTAATATCCTTATGAACTGTGCTCTTGCTAACACCAAAGGCTTTAGCAGTTTTTCTTATCGTTGCCCTTGTTTCAATAATGTATCTTGCAACTTCCAAAACCCTTTCTTCAATATAGTCCCTCATCTATTAACCTCCCTTTTACACCTTAATTAAATATATGTCCTTGAAAAATCAATTATTTCTAAAAAAAAGAGCGCTTGCAAAACCTATGGCAATTCTGCAAGGCCCTTTTAAAAATCACTTTATGTAGTCTAGATGATTTACCGTAACT
>JAOAEI010000025.1:0-20212 GCA_026416875.1 Caloramator sp. | reverse complement strand
ACTTCCTTCTATGCTGCTTGCTTCTCTAATAGACGTATCTCCAATAAAGCCTATAACATCGCCCTTTTTAACTTTGTCTCCCTTTTTTACCTTTAATTCTTGAGCAAGATTGCCATAGATCGATTGAATACCATTGCCATGGTCTATGATTACAGTAATTCCATATCCAGTTTTTAAATTTAACCCTTCAATAATCTTGTCATCTGTAATGATGTCAACAACTTTTCCATCTGCAGCAGCTTTAACTTCTGTTCCAATATCAGCTGCTATATCAATACCCTCATGAGTTTCCCACTGCTGCAAAGTTACAGAGTATTGAAGATTTTCTTTGTCAAAATTCTTTGTTATCTCACCCTCAACAGGCATAATCATTTTAAATGCTGGGGCTGGATTTGAAGCTTTTGATGAAGCCTTGTCATTATTAGGCTGCTCTTTATCTGTTTGTAATTTATTATCTTTATTCTGCACAGTTGATTTTGGAAGCTGTGCAACTTCCATTTCTTTTATGTTTGATAATTTTTCCTCAACTAATGTAGGCTCGTTATTAGGTTCTGTAATCTTTTCCTCCGTTTTAATTGGAGCCTTTGCAAGGTCTTTACTAATCTTTGCATTATTCCTTGAAACATAAACTGCCGCAACCGCTACTACACATAAACAGATAAAGAGCACAACATAAAACATTTCTCTTTGAAGCATTCTTTTAAAATTATCTTTAAATCCCATAATTACACCTCCTGTAAAATAGTTTTGTCCAAATAATCCCATTTTATACATACAAAAAATAAAAAAGTTAGGGTTATTGCCCTAACTTTAATACTTCTTCGATTTTTTGAATTTCAACACCTCTATAATAGTGTTTAATAATATCTTCATAACTATATCCTCTCTTACCCATCTCATTTGCTCCCCATTGACTCATTCCAACCCCATGTCCATAGCCTTTAACCGTAAAGGTTACATTCTTAGAATCTATTTTTATTGTAAAAGCGGCACTTTTAAGTCCCATCGCCCATCTTATATCGATTCCTGAAAATTCTTTATCACCTATCTTTATCCTACTTACCCTTCCCCCTTCGGTCCATTCAAGTATCTTTATCTGCGTTGCTAATTTACCTTCCCTTAGGTTGATGTCAGGACTTAGCTCCTTCATCCTTCTTATAAACTCTTTTTTTGTCATAACTACTGTTGTAATATAGTTTGGAGCGACCTCTTCATAAGGGCTTTCAACGCTTACCAAATAAGGTTCTTGATAACCAAATACATATCTACTATCCTCTGTTTTACCCCCACTGGTTGAGTGATATTTGATATGCTTTGCTATTTCTCCGTTATATGTTATAACAAGTCCTTTAGTGCACTCTACAGCCTCCATTATTTTATTCCAATTTTCCAATGCACTATTGGCATCCCATAGCTTTAATCTTTCCTCCTTTGAAATCCACGCTTGGCAGTGGACATCGCTACATACATCAACCCCTTGATGTTTATTACAGCCACTTCCTCCTAATGATATCATATTGGCCGTAACAAAGGTTCTTGCTGCAATTGCCTGTGCCTTTAACGCTTCAATGTGAAAAGATACCGGCATCTCAGCAGATACAACACCTGCTACGTAATCTTCAAGATTAAGCTCTATTACTTTATTGCTTTTAACATCAAACATCTTAACCTTAATATTTGAGTCTATCTTTATTGGCTCATTAACATTGTTATTCGTTACTATAGGAAACTTATTTAATATTACGGGCAGTTTAATTCCTTCTCCTACCCCACCCAATATAGTAACAGGAACAAATATGACTATAAAAGCTACTAAAAATACAAAATATCCTATGTATTTCAATTTTCTCCCCCCAAAGCAAACCTATTACATTTTATTTTTATGTAGCTTTATTTATTCAAAAAAATAAACTGCCATTTGGCAGCTATATTCTATCTATATCAGCACCTAATTTTTTTAGTTTCCCAACCATATCAACATATCCTCTGTCTATATGATAAATCTCTGAAACTTCTGTTACTCCCTCTGCAATTAGTCCTGCAATAACAAGGGCAGCTCCTGCTCTAAGATCAGTTGCTTTAACCTCTGCACCCGTAAGCTTTTCGACTCCTTCAACAACGGCGCTTCTTCCGTCTATCTTAATGTTTGCACCCATCCTTTTAAGTTCATTAACATGCATGAACCTGTTTTCAAATACAGTCTCAGTAATTATCGAAACACCATCTGCTATGCTTAAAAGGGCCATAAATTGTGCCTGCATATCCGTTGGGAAACCTGGATACGGCATAGTTTTTATATCAACCGCCTCTATCCTTCCATTTGCTTTAACTTTTATTTTATTTTGTTCCTCCTTTACATGAATACCAGCCTCTTGAAGCTTTGCTGTAATTGATCTTACATGTTCCGGTATTACGTTTTCAACTGTTACTTCACCACCTGTTATGGCAGCAGCTACCATATAAGTTCCTGCCTCTATTCTATCTGGGATAACCTGATGAATAGTCCCTTTTAACTCTTTTACACCCTCAATCTTTATAGTATCTGTCCCAGCTCCTATTATTTTTGCTCCCATCTTATTCAAAAAACTCGCAAGATCAACTATTTCAGGCTCCTCAGCAGCATTTTCAATAACAGTTTCGCCATCTGCTAAAACGGCAGCCATCATTATATTTTCAGTTGCTCCAACAGATGGGAAGTCAAGATAAACCTTAGCTCCCTTTAATCTTTTACATGAAGCTTCAACATAGCCATGACCAAGGTTTATGTCTGCACCTAATTGGCTAAAACCCTTTAAATGTAAATCTATTGGCCTTGAACCTATGTTGCATCCACCTGGTAAAGATATCCTAACCTTGCCAAATCTAGCAAGGATAGGACCCATAACTAAAAAGGATGCCCTCATTTTCCTAACAAGCTCATAGGATGGCTCATAGGATTTTATATCCTCAGCCTTTATAAGCAATTTTCCTTTATTTTTATCTATAAATAAATTAACTCCTAAGGAATCTAAAACGCTTAAAATAACATTGACATCCTCTAAAAAGGGAATATCCTCAAGAATACAATCAAAGCCTGTAAGTAGCGATGCTGCAATAATTGGTAAGACAGAATTTTTAGCAGCACTTATTCTAACCTTTCCACTTAATTTTCTACCACCATTTATAACTATTTTGCTCATAATACTCCTCCATTCATTAATACTCAACTGTTATTATTGGATTTCCTATAAGTATGTAAGTGCAGCCATCGCTACCATCTCTAATTGCAATATTAATATTAAATATTTTGCCATTTACATAAATATTATTACTGAAGTAGATAGAATATCCAACGATACTGATGTATCTTTCTTCCTCAAGTAGATTTATTGATTTACCTTTTAATGTTTTTAATATTTTATAAATAAGCTCCTTTTTTTCTTCATTAGACAACTTTTTATTCATTTTCCCTTCCATTAAACTATAAAAGGAAGGTCTATTCTGTAAAAGCCCATTGTAACTGAGCGACCTTCTTATATTATCTATAATATTCATATCCCTTAAAGCTTGTGAATAAAAAATATTTAATATATATTCATCTCCAATTTCTCTGCTGCTTAAAATCAACTTAGCACCTTCAAATTCTATAACCTTATCTTTTTCTATTGAAACTTTTATAGGATTCAAATTGATTTGGGACAAGACTTTATTTTGAATACCCTCTAAATTTATTTTTGACTTTGAACTAGTGTTATATTCTAAACTTGCGCCTATATATTCTATTCCATTTTCATCAAAAAATTTCATTACCCTGTGCATTCCTTCATTATTATGAGGAAGATTAAAAAAGCAAAAACAAAATAAAGCTGTTAATCCCAATAAAAACCTTTTCATATCGTTCACCCCTTTAATCTCAATTATTTCCATTTAGCTTTTTTTTATTCAATAGGGCTTGTTAAACAATGGGGACAACAATGGGGACAGTTCTCAATTGTTTAATATTTTAAACAATTAGATATAAATTCTTTTTCATTTTTTAAAATAAAAAACCGATGGAGATTTATTTCTCCACCGGCTTCGCAAATGATGTAAATATTTTACATTTATCTTTTTCAAAATCTAAAAGTCCCTCTAAAACTTCAAATCTAATTTTATCCCTATTAGTTTTTATTTCTATAATCCCCGGAACGATTGCTACAATTGTAGTAACATGTCTTGAAAGTATTTGTATCTTGCCCGCTAAAGAATTTAGTAAAACAGATTCAACTTCTTCTTCAAAAACTTTTTCTTGGGAGGTATAAATTTCTAGTTTAAAAGCCACCTTATCACATCCTTATAAAGTTTTTGCCTTTTCAATGGCCTCATCGATTGTTCCGACCATATAAAACGCAAGCTCTGGAAGATCATCATGAATTCCATCTAATATCTCTTTAAATCCCCTCACAGTCTCCTTTATTGGCACATATTTCCCCTTCATTCCTGTAAATTGCTCCGCAACATGGAATGGCTGCGATAAGAATTTTTGAATTTTTCGCGCCCTTGAAACAATAACTTTATCTTCTTCAGATAATTCATCTATTCCTAATATCGCTATAATATCCTGCAATTCTTTATATCTTTGAAGTATGCTCTTTACCCTTTGGGCTACTTCATAATGTTCTTGTCCGACTATTCTCGGATCCAATATTCTCGATGAAGACTCAAGTGGATCAACAGCAGGGTAAATTCCAAGTTCAGCTATTGCTCTTGACAAAACAGTCATTGCATCAAGATGAGTAAAGGTTGTTGCTGGTGCAGGGTCTGTCAAGTCATCCGCAGGAACATATACCGCTTGAACTGATGTAATAGAACCGTTCTTTGTCGACGTTATTCTCTCCTGCAGCGCTCCCATTTCATTTGCAAGGGTCGGTTGGTATCCTACCGCTGATGGAATTCTTCCAAGTAGGGCCGAAACCTCAGATCCTGCCTGTGAAAACCTGAATATATTATCTATAAACAGAAGAACATCATTACCATTATCTCTAAAATATTCCGCCATAGTAAGTCCAGTTAGTGCAACCCTCATTCTTGCCCCAGGTGGTTCATTCATCTGTCCAAAGACAAGAACGGTTTTATCTAAAACACCAGATTCCTTCATATCATAATAAAGGTCATTTCCTTCTCTTGTTCTTTCTCCAACTCCTGTAAATACCGAAAGACCACCGTGTTCCTTTGCAATGTTGTTAATTAACTCTTGAATTAAAACTGTTTTACCAACCCCTGCCCCACCAAATAATCCAATTTTACCACCCTTTTGATATGGGCAAATAAGGTCTATAACCTTTATTCCCGTTTCAAAAATTTCAGGTTCAACTGCTTGTTCTTCAAACTTTGGTGCAGGTCTATGAATTGGGTAAAATTCCTTTACATTAACTTCACCTTTGTTATCAATTGGCTGGCCTAAAACATTAAATAGCCTTCCTAAAGTTTCTTCACCAACAGGAACTTTTATTGGTGCTCCTGTATCTATTGCTTCCATTCCTCTAACAAGGCCATCAGTCGAATCCATCGCAACAGTTCTTACTATCTCATCTCCAAGATGCTGCATAACTTCAGCAACTAAAATTTTATCTCCCCTTGAAATATGAATTGCATTATATATATCCGGAAGTTTTCCCGCTTGAAATCTAATATCTATAACAGGTCCTATAATTTGAACTATTTTGCCCTTATTCATAATTTCACCTTCCATCAATTTGAATTTAATGCTTCAGCCCCACTTACTATTTCTGTAACTTCTTGAGTAATAGTTCCTTGCCTTATCCTGTTATATTTTAATTGTAGCTTGTCTAAAAGTTCACCGGAATTTTTTGTTGCACTATCCATTGCAGTCATCCTCATTGCGAATTCCGATGCAAGGGCATTTGCTAAAGAATTATAAATTAAAGATTGTAAATAAATCTTTGTAGAAAAATCAAATACTTTTAATTTAGTCGGTTCTAGTAATATTTCTTTATTTTTTTCTTGTGTTTTTTCAAAAGGAAGTATCTTTAACATTTCAACCTCTTGCCTTACAGAATTAATAAACTTTGTGTATATAACATAAACATTTTTTATCTTACCTTTTGTAAAATGATCATCAATCAAGTTGAATATCATTTGAGCATCGTCAAAACTTGGGAACCTTTGCATTAGAATATTCATTAATACTTTATATCCTCTTCTTTTAAAAAATTGATAACCTCTATCCCCAATTAGAATTAAATAATCCTCTTTTGCAACTTTTTCACTTGCAAAATTTATTATATTAGAATTATAACTTCCGCAAAGCCCTGTATTGGAAGTGATTATTATATATGCATCTTTGCCTTCCTTGTTTTCACAAAAATATTTTGATTCATAAACATCATCAAAGTATAATTTTCTAAATGTATTTGAAACTTCATTAAAATATTCATCTGCAAACTCTGCAATTTCTCTTAACCTCTTAAATCTTGCAGTAGCAACAAGTCCCATCGCCTTTGTAATCTTTTGAGTATTTTTTATGGATTTAATCCTTCTTTTTATTTCAATAAGCTCCCCTTTAGACATGCTAATCACTCCTCAAATTTAAAAGAAGCTAAAAACTCTGTTATTGTCTTGTTAAGCTTATTTTTAATCTCATCATCAAGTTCTTTTCTTTCTGCGATTAACTTTCTTAAGCTCAACTCGTGTGTCTTAACATACTCTAAAAATTCTTTTTCAAACTTTTTAATAGCTTCTAACGGAATATCGTTTAAATAATTATTAACAGCTGCATAAAGTATAATAACTTGATCTTCTACATCCATAGGGCTGTATTGATCCTGCTTTAAGACTTCAACAAGCCTTTTTCCCTTTTCAATTCTTTGTCTTGTTTCTTTATCAAGGTCAGAACTAAACTGTGCAAATGCTGCAAGTTCCCTATATTGTGCAAGCTCAAGTCTTAGCATTCCTGCTACCTGTTTCATAGCCTTAATTTGAGCAGAACCTCCAACTCTTGAAACCGAAATTCCAGGATTAATAGCAGGCCTTACACCCGATGCAAACAAATCAGATTCCAAAAATATTTGCCCATCGGTAATAGATATAACGTTGGTTGGAATATAAGCCGTAACGTCACCCGCTAAAGTCTCAATAATTGGAAGGGCTGTCATAGAACCTCCACCAAGTTCATCAGATAGTTTTGCTGCTCTTTCAAGAAGTCTAGAATGAATATAAAATATATCACCTGGATATGCTTCTCTTCCTGGAGGCCTTCTTAATAGTAAAGACATAGTTCTATATGCTACGGCATGTTTTGATAAATCATCATATATTATCAAAACATGTCTTCCATTTTCCATGAATTCTTCTCCCATAGCACATCCTGCATAAGGCGCTAAATATTGAAGTGGTGCAGGTTCTGATGCAGTTGCCGAAACTACAATTGTATAATCCATTGCACCAAAACTTTCTAGAGTATTTACAATTTGCGCCACAGTTGACTGCTTTTGCCCAATTGCTACATAGATACATATCATATTCTTACCCTTTTGATTAATTATAGTATCTATCGCTATGGCTGTTTTCCCTGTCTGTCTGTCACCTATTATAAGTTCTCTTTGACCTTTTCCAATTGGGACCATAGAATCTATAGCTTTAATTCCAGTTTGCATAGGTTCCTTAACGGACTTTCTTTCAATAACACCAGGAGCTAACCTCTCAACAGGTCTTGTTTTATTAGTTAAAATTGGGCCTTTACCATCTATGGGTTGTCCAAGAGGATTTACAACTCTTCCAATTAAAGCCTCTCCAACAGGAACTTCAACAACTCTTTTAGTTCTAACGACTATATCTCCTTCCTTAATCCCCTGATCTGATCCAAACAAAACTGCACCTACATTATTTTCCTCAAGGTTTAAGGCCATACCATAAATATCGTTGGGGAATTCTAAAAGTTCGCCTGCCATTACATTAGCAAGCCCATATATCCTTGCAATACCATCTCCAACTTGAACGACCGTTCCTGTATCTGCAAGCTGTATTTCATTTTTATATTTTGAAAGCTGTGCTTTTATTATCGAGCTTATTTCATCCACCTTTATCATAATAACCACCTCTCAATTAAAGAGCATTTTTTTCATCGTATCAAGTTTTGTTTTAATAGTTCCATCTAGAACTTCATCCTTAACCCTAACCCATACTCCACCTATTATATTTTCATCTATTACCTCATCAAGTTCTATTTCGCAATTATACTTTTTTGATAATTTGTATTTTAATAAATTCCTCTCTTCATCGGTAAGTTCAACGGCTGTTTTAACAAGTGCTATTTTTATCCCTTTGTGTTCTAACGCAAGCTTTCTATAATCCTTATAAACATGTCTTAAATCTTCAATTCTGTCGTGTTTAATAAGTAAATTTAAAAGTTTAATTATTTCTTCACTAACTCTTCCTCTAAAAACATTGCTAACAACGCTAGTTTTATTGTGCTGAGTAATTTCAGGATGTTTCAAAAATTCCAAAAGATCCTGTGATGCTTGAAAAACTTCTAATATACCCTTCAAATCCTCAAGATATTCTTCAAGTCTATTTTCCTTACGCGCAACTTCATATAGTGCATAGGCATATTTTAATGAAGCAACATCTCTCATACTAACTACCTACCTTATCTATAAAATCCATGATAAGCCTATGGTGCATTTCATAATCAAGTTCCTTTTCTATCGCCTTTGAAGCTGCTAAAAAGGATAAGTCAACAATTTGCCTTTTTATGTCATCCTTTGCTTTTTCTATTTCAAGTTTTGCCTCTTTTTTAGCCCTTTCTATTATTACTTCTGATTCTTTTTTAGCTTCATCTAAAATATCTTCATATAAATCATTTGCCTTTTTCTTGTATTCCTCAATTAACTTTTTCCCTTCTGTTTCAAGGCTTCTTAGCTTTTCTTCATATTCTTTCAAAAGTTTTTCCGCCTTTTCATAATTTTCATTTGCTTCCTTTATCTTATTTTCTATTGATAATCTTCTTGCTTCCATGAAGTTATTAACTTTATCAAAAAAATATTTCTTTAAAATGGCATACAATATAAAGGTATTCAAAATAGTAAAAAATACTGTCCAAAATTCAACAGTCACGATATCACTCCTTTTTTAAAGGCTTGCCTACGGCAAGCCTTTAATTTAGATTATTTTGCAAATACAAATAGAAGTATGATTGCAACTAAAAGTCCATAGATAGCTGTAGCTTCTGAAAAGGCACTACCAATTATCAAAGTTGAAATAATATCGTTTTTAGCTTCTGGTTGTCTTGATACTGCTTCAACAGCCTTTCCAGTTGCAATACCAGTTCCTATTCCAGCCCCAATTCCTGTTAATGCAGCAACCGCTGCAGCTATTGCTATAATAGCCATGGACATTGACATAAATATTCCTCCTTTTAATGTTCTGCTGTTATTTTAATAAATATCATTGTAAGCATTATAAATATTATCATTTGAATCACACCATCGAATATTGAAAAATATATATGAAAGGGTATTGGAATAACTGCTTGAAATATAGGCAATGGAAGGCGAATTAATTTTGCTAAATATGCCAAAGCCTTATACAAAAGCTCCACAATAATCACTGCTGCGAGTGTATTCCCAAAAAGTCTAAGACTTAAGGATACTGGAACAACGATTCTTTCGATTATATTAAGCGGCAGCATAAATATAAAAGGCTCAGCAAAGGCTTTAAAATAATGTTTTATACCATTTTTCTTTATTGCATTTATTTGTATTATTGCAAATGATATAATTGCAAGCCCTAGTGTTACCGAATAATCTGCAGTCGGAGGTCTAAAACCAAATAAGTCAAACAAATTCATAAACAAAAGAAAAATTGCCAAAGTTCCAATAAAAGGTGCAAATCCTAAATATTTTTCCCCCATATTTTCTTTAACTAAATTATTTAGTGTTTCTACAATAAAAATGGGGACGGTTCTTAATTTTTTTGAAAAAATAAAAATTAAACATATTATCATAGCCATTATTACCCACTGAATAACAATAGATTGATATATTGGTATTTTTATCCCAAAAAGTAAAATTTCAAATATCGGTCTTGCCTTCTCCATTTTCATCACCCCTGGGGACAGTTCTTAATTTTTTTAAAAAAGACACATTTTTATTAAAAATAATCTCTTCGTATAAAATAGCTACATAAACAACAGCGATCCCAAAAAACAAAGCAAAAATATTTGCATTGTATTTTTTTAAATAATAAATCATTAAAATAGAAATTATTGAATATCTTAATCCAAACAATAATATAAATGTATTTAAATATTTTTTTCTTTTATTAAAGATATACTGTAAAGAAAAAACTTGGCTATAAAAATTAAAAAGCCCTAATAAATAACCAAATACAAAATCCAAGGAACTTGTCCTATTTACAAAAATCATTAAAATACACATAAAAGTTGCTAAATAGACGGAAAATATCAATTTCTTTTTAACTAAATTATTGCTCCTTATCATAAAACACCACTTTCAAAAAAGTTAAACCGATATCATAAAGATATCGGCGTTAATATTAAACATGTATTTATTTTAGCACTTTAAAAAATTAACACAAACTTTGTATTATTAAATAATCCCCAATAAAAGATAATATTATTTGATATTATAAAATGGCTTATATTTTGCTTTTATTTTATCCTAAAAGCTTTTATTTTCATTAAAAACTTTTATAATCCTCTGGTCGTTTTTTGTAGATTCCAAAATAATAAAGTATAGCATCTGCAATTCTCTCGGAGGCTCTACCATCACCATAGGGGTTTATTGCATTTGCCATCTTTTTATATTCATCCTTATCGGTTAATAGCCTTTTGATGTTTTCATAAACATTATCAGTTTCTGTTCCAACTATTTTTGCTGTTCCAGCCTTAACCGCCTCTGGCCTTTCCGTCACATCCCTTAAAACTAGGACAGGCTTTCCAAGGTGGGGCGCCTCCTCCTGAAGCCCTCCAGAATCTGTAACCACCATATAGCTTCTATTCATTAAATTATGGGTTTCCTTTGTATCAAGAGGAGGTAAAAGATGCACCCTCTCTACATCGGCTAAAACCCTATAGGCAACCTCTTTAACAGCAGGATTTAAATGAACAAGATATATAATCTCAACATCATTAAACTCTAATGCAATCTTCTTTAGTGCCTCGCATATATTTTCAAGAGGCTGTCCCCAGTTTTCTCTTCTATGGGCAGTTACCATTATCACCTTTTTATTTTTAAAATCTATAGTATTTAATTCCTCCGTTTCGAAAACATAATTTCTTTCAACGGTTGTTTCCATAGCGTCAATTACTGTATTTCCTGTTATAAAAATAGTCTCTTCAGCTACTCCTTCTCTTAAAAGGTTTTCCTTTGCTGTTTTTGTAGGTGCAAAATGAAGATCTGATAATGCCCCTGTGAGTTTTCTATTCATCTCCTCTGGAAATGGGAAATATTTATTAAACGATCTTAAACCTGCTTCAACATGCCCTATTTTAATTTGATTATAAAAGGCAGCAAGACTTCCAGCAAAGGTAGTCGTCGTGTCGCCATGGACTAAAACTATATCAGGCTGAGCTTCTTTAAATATATTCTCAAGACCCTCCAAAACCCTTGTTGTAATTCCGGTTAAGGACTGCCTCTCCTTCATTATGTTAAGATCATACTGGGGATTTATTTTAAATAGGTCTAAAACCTGATCCAGCATCTCTCTGTGCTGTGCCGTTACACACACTATCGATTCAAATTCTTCCCTTTTTTCAAGCTCCTTAACAAGTGGAGCCATCTTTATTGCCTCTGGTCTAGTTCCAAATATAGTCATAACCTTTATCTTCCTCATTAAACCACCTCATTTCTTACTTAATAGACCAAACTCAATTGCAAAGGATAAAGTTACAGCAAATATTATTATTAAAAGCGCAAAGGAATTTTTGGAAGTTAGTAGCATTGCAAGAATTGAAACTACACCAAATACAAAGCTAATTAAATACATAATAATTACAACCTGCCTTTGGTTAAGGCCAAGATCTAAAAGTCTATGATGTAAATGTCCTCTATCTGCTTCACTAATAGGCTTATTGTTTAGTTTTCTCCTTATCATTGCAAATAATGTATCATATATTGGAATTCCAAGGGCAATTATTGGCACTGCTATTGCAAAGGCTGCAGCAGATTTTATTGCCCCCTGAATTGAAATAGCAGAAAGCAAAAATCCTAAAAGCTGGGCCCCACAATCACCTAAGAAAATGCTTGCAGGATTAAAATTAAAGGGCAAAAATCCAAGGCATGCACCAGATAATATCAAAGTTAAAACGATAGCCGTTGAACGCCCGCTAATTAGGGATACAACAAATAAAGATAAGGATGAAATAAAGCAAACTCCAGCAGCAAGTCCATCAAGTCCATCGATTAAGTTTACTGCATTAGTTATACCAACAACCCAAAGCAGCGTAATTAAAGTTCCTATATTTCCTATAAACAAAGATTCTCCTGCTTTAGTAAAGGGAATGGTTATGTATTTTACTCTAACATCAAAGGCTATTAAAATCAAAGCTGCAATAATTTGAAAAATTAGCTTCTGCTTAGGCTTTAAATTATATAAATCGTCTAAAAATCCACCTATAAAAATAACTACTGCACCTAGAATGATTCCTATGATATTCTTATCAAAAATTAAAAACATATAACTCGATACGATAAAAGCTAATAAAATTGAAAGACCACCTATCCTTGGAATAGGCTTATTATGAATCCTTCTATCATCCTTTGGAATATCTATTGCATTTATCTTAAAGGCTAATCTCTTAACGATTGGGGTTAAAATAAATGAAAAAACAAAGGATACTAAAAAAATTAAAGGATACTCCAACATTTTTTCACTTCCTTAATATTTTTTGAACAAATTATATTTTACCAAATAAATAAAAATAAGGCTATCCCAAAATTAGGACAGCCTAAAATTAACAATTTCGACTCCAGATTCTTTTAGCATAGAAAGTGACAACTCGTCTGGATAATCACCGCTATAGACTATTCTTTTTATGCCAGATGCTATTATTAGTTTTGCACATATTATGCAGGGCTGATGTGTAATGTATATAGTTGACCCCTCAATTGAAATCCCATATTTTGCTGCTTGAACTATTGCATTTTGCTCAGCATGAAGGGCACGGCAGAGCTCATGCCTTTGCCCAGATGGAATATTTAGCTCCTTTCTCAAACAACCAACTTCATCGCAATGACGCATCTTTGGGGGAACTCCGTTATATCCTGTTGTAAGTATCCTATTGTCCTTTACAATAACCGCCCCAACTTGTCTTCTAAGGCAGGTTGAACGTTTTTTTATCGTTTCTGCAATCTCCATAAAGTATTCATCCCAGGAAGGCCTCATATTAACACCTACTTCGTTCCAAAAATTCTATCGCCTGCATCGCCAAGACCTGGAACTATATACCCATGTTCATTTAATCTTTCATCTACTGCTGCAACGAATATATCAACATCAGGATGCTCCTTTAAAACCGCCTCTATTCCCTCTGGAGCAGCTATAAGGCACATAAGCTTAATGCTTCTTGCCCCCTTTTCCTTCAAAAGGTGAATTCCATCAGAGGCAGAACCACCTGTTGCAAGCATTGGATCGACTAAAATTATATCCCTTTCTGATATATCTGAAGGAAGCTTACAGTAATATTCAACGGGTTTTAATGTTTCAGGATCCCTATAAAGGCCAATATGCCCAACCTTAGCAGCTGGAATAAGTTTTAGCATACCATCCACCATTCCAAGCCCTGCCCTAAGGATTGGAACGATAGCAACCTTTTTTCCTGTAAGCATCTTTGCCTTAGTTTTACAAATTGGAGTTTCTATTTCAACCTCTTCAAGCTGAAAATCCCTTGTAATCTCATAGGTCATAAGCATCGCAATTTCCTCTAAAAGCTCCCTAAAATCCTTTGAGCCTGTATTTTTATCCCTCATAATTGAAAGCTTATGCTGAATTAACGGATGGTCAATTACTGTAACCTTATTCATAAATATCCCCCTTATTTCATATATTTATTTTCAATTTCTGCTATCTTATCTATTCTTCTCTGATGCCTTCCTCCCTGAAACTCTGCACTTAAAAAGGCCTCTATTATGTCAATGGCGATTCCAGGTCCTGTTATTCTCTCACCAATTGTTATTATATTGGCATTGTTGTGTTCGACACAGGCCTTTGCTGAAAAAGTATCCGTAACATGTGCTGCCCTAATTCCTTTTACTTTATTGGCAGCAATTGACATACCTATTCCTGTGCCGCAAACTAATATGCCCTTATCATATTCTCCCCTTGCTACAGATTCTGCAACAGTAAGGGCAAAGTCCGTGTAATCGCAGGATTCTGTTGAAAAGGTTCCAAAGTCTTTAACCTCTATTTTTCTGCCCTCTAAATGTTTTTTTATAACCTCCTTTAAGTTAAATCCACCGTGGTCTGATGCTATTGCAATTTTCATATTATCCCTCCTTTTGTATATACAAAAAAGGAAAGCTAAGGCACTGAAGGTGCCTAACTTTCCTTTAACTTCTTTAAAAGAATTTCAATAGCTTGTTTAATTTGATTGGCTGATGCACGATAAACGTCTAAATTCCCTCCAAATGGATCTTCAACGTCTAAATCCCCTCCTATGTATTCCATAAGGGTAAAAACCTTGTCAGAAAATTGAGGATATTTTGAAAGAATAGCATCCTTGTGCCCCTTAGTCATTGTAAGGACAAGATCAGAATTTTCTATCATATCCCTTGTAAGGGGCCTTGATAAATGAGATGATATATCGATCCCCATCTCTCTAAGGGCTAAAATAGAATTTTCTGAGGCTGCCATGCCAAAGGGTGCAAAAACTCCAGCTGATGATACTTCAAAATTCAAGTTTTCCTTTTGTATTAAATTTTTAGCAATACCCTCAGCCATCGCACTTCTGCAGGTGTTACCTGTGCAAACAAATAGAATTTTCATGGCAAACCTCCTATATTTCAATAAGGTTGTTTCCGGATGCTTTTTTAAGTCTATTCATTATGGCTGAAAAAAGTCCATCTTCTCTAAAGCCTATTGAAAGTATTAAATCAACATTAGTTTTATCGAATTCCCTTAGCTTATCGAATAAATTTGCTGCAATAGTCCCTGGATCCTTTATGCTTCCTAAAGAAATTTTTACATCTGCATCTATTTTATCCATAATCTCATCTACAGCCAAAACTCCAACGGTTTTACCTTGCCCTTTCATATTATACACGTTTTCCATAATATATTCAACAACCTTTTGGGTGTCTCCCTTTATTACCCTTAAAGGAGCTTTTGGCGCATAATGCCTATATTTCATACCCGGTGACTTTGGTTTAAAGTCCTTATCTTTTATAGCAGGGTCAACTAAAACCTTGTCAACAACTTCTTCAAGGTCCTCCCTTGTAATAAAGCCTGGCCTTAAAATCATTATATCCTCACCTGTTGCATCAACAACGGTGGATTCAAGGCCAACCCTGCACCTTTCACCGCCTATTATCATGTCCACCCTCCCATAAAGGTCCTCAATGCAGTGCTCTATTGAGGTTGGACTTGGCCTTCCAGAAATATTGGCGCTTGGTGCAGCAATCGGAACACCTGAAAATTCAATCAGCTTTCTTGCCAGCTTATTTTCAGGCATTCTAATAGCAACGCTGTCAAGCCCTGCTGTAACAACATCAGGGATTAAATCTGACTTTGGCATTATGATGGTTAAAGGCCCTGGCCAAAAGTTTTCCATCAAAACCTTTGCTTTATCTGGGATATATTTTACGTATTTTGAAATGTCAAAGCTTGCAACATGAACTATTAAGGGATTATCCTGAGGTCTTCCCTTTGCTTCAAAAATTTTTTTGCAGGCAGCCTCATCAAGGGCATTTGCCCCAAGCCCATAAACGGTTTCCGTTGGGAAAACCACAAGGCCACCCTGTTTAATAACCTTAGAAGCTTCCTTTATCTTTTCCTCGTCCCTTTCGTTTATTCTATAAACCTTTGTATTCATATTTATCCTCCTAACCGAAAAAAGAAACCAATAAAAGGCCTAAAAGCAAGCCTAAAAGAGTAGATAAAGTTGATAAAATCCCCTTCGAAAGTTCTTTGCTTTCCGGAATTAACTCTCCTACAACTATATAAAGCATTGTTCCCGATGCAAATCCAAGGCATAAAGATACAAAAACATTTGAAATATTTCCAAGGACAGCCCCAATGTATGTTCCTATTGCCGTTGGAAGGGCCGTTAGAGCAGTTAAAATTAATATTTGCCACCTTTTTAAGCTGCTCTGTAAAAGAGGTGCTGCAACAGCAGCTCCTTCTGGGATATCGTGAAATGCTATGACAATAGCTATTTTTAAGCCAAAATTTACTCCCTTTATAAACCCTGTGCCTATGGCAAGCCCTTCAGGGAAATTGTGGGCTGATAGGGCAAGGGCTAAAAGAAGGGCAGTTTTAAGGTGCTTTCCATATTTTTTTATTATGTTTAAAAAGGATAAAAAGTAATCTAAGATTATGGCAAAGACTATTCCAATTATCGTTCCGGCAACTGCTAATAATAAACCTCCGGTTTCTATTGACTCAGGTATAAGGTCAAAGGTTACAACCGATAACATAAGTCCAGCTGCTATGCCTATTATGCTTGACATTAATATATTATTTGTCTTTTTAAGTATAACTATTAAAAATGCTCCAAGGGTCGTTCCAAAGGCACATACCAAAGTTCCAATGAGGGTTATAGTTAATATGCTCATAAAATTTCATCTCCTTAAAATATTCCTTTTAAAAATTTATTTTAAGGAGATGAAATATATTACGATAAGTTGTATTCCTCCATAAAAAGTTTTATATATTCCATTGCTTTCCTTGAAAACTCTGCTTCAAAGCAGTTTTTATAAAGCTTATATAGATAATAGTATTTCTTTGCCCCGCCCCTTTTAATTATATAATAATAAAACTCATCCTCGTTATACTTTTCAACTAAAATCTTATAAATCCTTTTAAGATCTCCATTTTCGTTAAGCTTTAAAAGTCTTTTTACTCTTTTACCCTTTATGAATATAACTATATCAAAATCCTCTTTATTGCTTATAACATCTACATAAACAACCTTTGAGGGTTGTAGGGACAGGCTTCCCTTAAAGGGCTGATGAATTTTTATTTTTTCAAAGGATATGTCAATTTTAAACTTTGATTCAACATATAATTTAAAAATGTTTATTAAAATAAGAAGCTCAATTATAAGAGCATAGGCAATAGTAAAGTAGCTTTGCCAGCCCTTAACTATTTCTAAACTTATGGCTGCAAAGGCAAGATAAGCAACTAATATAAGAATAAAAAAGGAAATAAAATAATTTCTATTGAGCCTTGCCCTTTCTTTTTTAATGGCCTTTTTAATCGAAAACATAATATGGGATTACTCCCCAACCTCCTTTAGCTTTTCAGCCTGATCAGCAGTAATTAGGGCATCTATGACTTCATCAATTTCCCCATCTAAAAAGGCTTCAAGCTGATAAATTGTAAGGCCTATTCTATGGTCTGTAACTCTACCTTGTGGGAAGTTATAGGTTCTAATTCTTTCACTTCTGTCTCCCGTTCCAACCTGGCTCTTTCTTTCTGCCGCTATTTGGCTTCTTTGCTTTTCAAGCTCTATTTCATAAAGCTTTGCCTTAAGGATCTTCATAGCCTTTTCTCTGTTTTTGAGCTGTGATTTTTCGTCCTGGCAGGATACAACAATACCCGTTGGAAGGTGAGTAATTCTAACTGCAGAGTCGGTTGTATTAACGTGCTGTCCACCGTGGCCTGAGGATCTAAAAACGTCAACTCTAAGATCATTTGGATTAATTTCAACCTCAACATCATCAACTTCTGGTAAAACAGCAACCGTTGCTGTTGATGTGTGTATTCTTCCTCCTGCTTCAGTTACAGGGACTCTTTGAACCCTGTGAACTCCGCTTTCGTATTTCAATTTTGAATAGGCTCCTTGGCCTTTTACCATGAAAATAACTTCTTTATATCCGCCAAGGTCATTGGGGCTTGATGAAACAAGTTCTGTTTTAAAGTTATGCCTTTCTGCGTATCTTGTATACATTCTGTAAAGGTCTGCTGCAAATAAAGCCGCCTCATCGCCGCCTGCACCAGCTCTAATTTCTATAAATACGTTCTTTTCATCGTTAGGGTCCTTAGGTAAAAGCAAGAGTTTAAGCTCCTTTTCCACCCTTTCCTTATCCTCAGAAAGTTCCTTTAACTCCTCTTCAACAAGATCCTTCATTTCCTTATCTATATCATCCTCTAAAAGTTCCTTATCTTCCTTTATTCTTTTTAATATAGTCTTATATTCTCTATATTTTAAAACTATTTCTTCTAATGAATTGTGTTCCTTGCATAGTTTTTGAAATAAATTATTATCAGCTATAACTTCGGGATCGCTAATCTTTTTTGATAGTTCTTCATATTTTTCTTCGATAAAATCTAATTTTTCTAGCATGTTTCCACCCTCCAAAATTTTAATCATGAAATATTATAGCAATTAACTCTACAAATTATCAACATATTTTGCTATAACAACCCTATCAAGGCCTGCAAGATCTTTATAAATATTTACCTCTTTATAGCCTTCTGCCTCTAATATTTTTTCAACATCCATTCCTTGATTATATCCTATTTCAAAGGCTATATACCCGTTTTTCTTTAAATATTCCTTTGCCTCTTTAGATATTTCCCTATAAAAGTATAGCCCATCCTCCCCACCTGACAGGGCAAGCTTAGGCTCAAAGTTTTTAACCTCCTCCATAAGATCTTTAATTTCCTCCTCCTTTATATAGGGAGGATTTGAAACAATAAGATCCACTTTGCCCTTTAAATCATCACCCAGACTTTTAAGAAGGTCTGACTTTTTTATATGAACTCTATCTAAGACATTATTTTTTTCTGCGTTTAACCTTGTAATTTCAAGGGGAATACTATCTATATCAAGGGCATAAACTGTTGAATCTTTTTTGTTATGGGCTATTGCAATTGAAATTGCACCGCTTCCGCAGCCTATGTCTATTATCTTTGGACCATTTATATTTTTTATAATTTCAAGGCACTTTTCAACAAGGACTTCAGTATCCGGCCTTGGAATCAATACTCCTTCCTTAACTATAAATTTAAGGCCATAAAATTCCCATTCGCCAAGGATATATTGAAGGGGTCTTCCCTTTGCCCTTTCTTTAATCATATCAAAAAAGGATTTTTCTAAAGTTTCATCTATTTTATCATTTAAATGGCAGTGAATATAGGTTCTGTCTCTTTTAAGAATATGGGATAAAATTATTTCGGCCTCTTGAATTGGTTTGTTGTGATTTTTAAGAATATCCTTTGCCATATTTAATACTTCAAAAAAAGTCAAAGTATCACCAACCTTAATCTAAGACATTTTTAAGGGCCTCAAGGGCAACTTCTATTTGAGACTCATCGGGTTCCCTTGTTGTTAATTTTTGAAGCATAAGCCCCGGATAGGAGAGCATCTTAGAAAGCTTGGATTCAGACTTTCCAAACCATCTTATGAGCTCATAGGAAAATCCTGCAACAAGTGGAATTAAAATAAGCCTTGATAATATTCTCATTAAAATGTTAGGCCAGCCTAAAAAGCTAAATATAAAAATGCTGATTAGCATGACTATGAGTAAAAAGTTTGTTCCGCATCTTGGGTGAAGGGTTGAGAACTTTTTTGCATTTTCAACAGTAAGCTCAAGCCCTGACTCATAGCAGTGTATGCTTTTATGTTCTGCACCGTGATACTGAAAAACCCTTTGAATGTCCCTTAGTTTGCTAATTAAAGCTATATAGAGCAAAAATACTGTAAGTCTTATTATTCCCTCTAATATATTTTTTATAAAGCCGTTTGTTCTTATAAAGGTTGCTGCAAAGGTTGGTAAAATAAAAAAAAGCAGCATTGCAAAAACAAGAGAAACGATAATTGTAAAGCCCATCTCAAAGGCATTATATTTATCTTTAAGTTTATTTTTAAGGTATCTTTCAACCCTTGTCTCCTCTGCTTCAAAGAACTGTGCTGAATAAGATAAAGCCTTAACTCCCATAATTAGAGAATCGATAAAAGCAGCAACTCCTCTTATAACCGGCATGCCTAATATTTTATGCTTTTTACTAAGGGGTATGTTTTCTTCAACGCTTACATTAATATTTCCCTTTG
>JAOAEI010000259.1 GCA_026416875.1 Caloramator sp. | reverse complement strand
GATAATATAAGCATAAACAAGTTTGAATTAATGTTAAATAGCCTGATAGATAAAGATATTGAAACCTTTGAAGATATTTTAGGTGAATACGTTTTAAAAAGCGCAAGTTATTTTGATATAGAAGGCGAAAGCGAAAGGTTTTTCCATGCATTAGTTTTAGGAATGCTAATTTCAACGGAGGGGTATTATCATATAAAGTCCAACAGGGAAAGCGGATTAGGAAGATATGACATAATGATGATTCCAAAGGATAAATCAAAACCAGGAATTGTAATTGAATTTAAAAAGGTAAATGTGAGGAAAAAGGAAACCCTTGAGATAGCAGCAAGAAATGCACTAGAGCAGATAAAAAACAAAAATTACAGACAAGAGTTAGAAGAGTTAGGGATAGGCGATGTTTTAGAACTTGCAATTGTATTTGAAGGCAAAAAGGTTATGGTGGCTACAGCATAATAAAATTGTAAGGTGATAAATATAAAAAATGATGCAATACAAGGATTATTTACAATGGGATGAAAAGCATAGATATGAATTGATTGAAGG
>JAOAEI010000258.1 GCA_026416875.1 Caloramator sp. | reverse complement strand
CATATAAACTGAAGTCATAAAGGAGGTATAAATATGGCTATTGCAGGGTTTTCCTCCCTTATAGGGACCATATAAACTTTTTTTATCACAATTGCCTGATTATGATAATTGCAGTTTTCCTCCCTTATAGGGACCATATAAACTTGCACAAAATATGTATGATAATTTGAGGCAAGCAAGTTTTCCTCCCTTATAGGGACCATATAAACCGAATCTTTTCTAATCTCTTCTACTATGAATTCAAGTTTTCCTCCCTTATAGGGACCATATAAACCAGGCTCACATACTGATTTTCTTAACAATTCATGATTGTTTTCCTCCCTTATAGGGACCATATAAACTGGGTTTACAATGATAAAAAATACTGACCAAATAGAATGTTTTCCTCCCTTATAGGGACCATATAAACCTTACATCAATCAAACTAATAATTGAAATTAAAAATTGTTTTCCTCCCTTATAGGGACCATATAAACTGAAGTCATAAAGGAGGTATAAATATGGCTATTGCAGGGTTTTCCTCCCTTATAGGGACCATATAAAC
>JAOAEI010000257.1 GCA_026416875.1 Caloramator sp. | reverse complement strand
GGAGACCCACTGGAGAGAAAAAATACCAATGATAATACACCAGCAATAATACATTATAACATTGTATCTGGAGATAAAATAAAAATAACGGTGGCACCTAAGGGATTTGGAAGTGAAAATATGAGTAAAATAAAGATGTTAAAGCCGTCTGATGGTATAGAGGGGGTAAAGAAGTTTGTTATTGAAGCAGTAAAGGAAGCAGGACCCAATCCATGTCCTCCAATAGTTGTTGGTGTAGGTATAGGTGGTACTTTTGAAAAATGTGCATACCTTGCAAAAAAGGCACTTCTTAGGGCTTTAGATGAAAGAAATTCCAATCCGTTTTATGCAAAGCTTGAAATGGAACTTATTGATGAGATAAATAAACTAGGTATTGGACCACAAGGTTTTGGTGGATTAACAACTTGTCTTGGTGTTAATGTGGAGGTTTTTGCAACACACATTGCAGGACTTCCTGTTGCTGTAAATAAAAATTGCCATGCCACAAGACATAAAGAGGCTGAAATATAGGGGGGATTTTTTATGGTAAAAAGGATAGATACACCA
>JAOAEI010000256.1 GCA_026416875.1 Caloramator sp. | reverse complement strand
ATCTTCATGATAACTGTCATTCTTCTCAATAACAACTAAAAAAGGTGCATTGTTTCTATTTATATATGATATCTGCATAACTGAATATGCCTTTGGGTCTAAAGTTTTTATATAATCAAGTACCGCCATCGACTCCTTTGAACCTTCTTCATGCCCAATGTATGCTGCAATTGTAATTATTCCTCCATTTTGTAATAACTTGAGGCTTTTTTCTAGTGCTATAAGTGTAGTTTCTGTCTTTGTTGTTACAGATTTATCTGCACCAGGTAAATATCCTAAATTAAACATAACTGCCTTTACTGTTTTGTCTATATATTTATCCATATTTTCATGTCCATCTAATATAACTTCAACATTATTTATATTATCTTCCCGCATCTTTATATTAAACTTTTCCACCGCCATCCTTTGAACTTCAAATGCATATACCATTCCATCTGATACTAAACTACTTAAAAATAATGTATCATTTCCATTTCCAAGTGTTGCGTCTACAACAATATCATCATTTTTAACAACATTTTTAACATAATCATGTGCCATAGTTG
>JAOAEI010000255.1 GCA_026416875.1 Caloramator sp. | reverse complement strand
TTATAGGTAGGCTACGAACCCATGAGGGGCTAAAGGAAAATGCCGCCTGGGTGGGTTTCAATCCCTTATAGGTAGGCTACGAACCCTTTATGGCCGCACTGTTCCGCCGCCAGAAACTTGGTTTCAATCCCTTATAGGTAGGCTACGAACGGTGGTGGCACTGGATATATACTATAAGTAAAACAAAGTTTCAATCCCTTATAGGTAGGCTACGAACTGGTCACCCCGGCACCGGAAGTGCCGGACTGCATACTGTTTCAATCCCTTATAGGTAGGCTACGAACGCCACTACCTTGGCAACCCTGACTACAGGGTTGCCGCGTTTCAATCCCTTATAGGTAGGCTACGAACTCGAACGGGCCCGGGACGTCGGGGCCGAGATTATCTGTTTCAATCCCTTATAGGTAGGCTACGAACTTGCGGGACTACACTTAGATGAAGTCAGGCGGATATGTTTCAATCCCTTATAGGTAGGCTACGAACAAACCGGCTTCCCGGATTCACCCGTTTCATCAGCAGTGTTTCAATCCCTTATAGGTAGGCTACGAA
>JAOAEI010000254.1 GCA_026416875.1 Caloramator sp. | reverse complement strand
CCCTTCCTATAGTCATTACATGTTAAATACAGCTTAAAGTTTTTTTCACAGTCCATTTTGACTAAATCATTTAATTCATCATCATCGGTTGCAATAACAATTAAATGATGATTTTGTATATATGAAATTGAGTAATTCCCCTCAATTAATTTCAAATTCACACTGTCAAGTTTTCTAAAGTCATCTATGAATCCCTTTGAAAGAACTGTAACCCTGCACCCCTTTTTTAAAAAGGATGTTGCCTTTAAATAGCCAGCCCTCCCACCCCCAACAACTAATACATTTGTTTTTTGGGAGATAAGGGAAATAAACATATAATCTATTGTTCCTTCATGAATATCTTGTTTAGTATTCTCAGGCATTCTTCTCCCCTGCCCTCTAAATATTCTTCCTTTAAGACCTCTATTGCCCTGTTTACAAAGTAGTTTGAGGTACTTTTAATCATGGTTTCAGCTAAAACCCGGTGGTTTTTGGAATCGTATTTATTTTTAAATGTTTTATATCTATTCCTATAAACACATTCTCCACTTTCACGTATATTCTTTATATA
>JAOAEI010000253.1 GCA_026416875.1 Caloramator sp. | reverse complement strand
GAACAGTAACTGCCTTATCCAATGCAGCAGTCAACTCGGGAGTAAGTTTACCCGGCTCGTCAATAAGTCTCCTGACAGCTTCTCTTCTCTCTTCCAAATTTCTTAGATAGACAAGTCTTTCATGTAATTCACGTAGAACCTGATCATTGAGTTCTCCAGTAACTTCTTTTCTATATCTTGCAATAAACGGGATTGTATTTCCCTCGTCTATAAGATTTACCGTATTCTGTACCTGAAAAGGTTTGAGACCGAACTCCTTAATCAGTTGTGCAATTATATCCGTCATATGTACCCTCCAAATCAATATAATATCTATCTGAATTTTTTAGCTTCCACCAATACATTTCAAAGCCATTTTCCCTCATCCACTTTTTATCTTTACCTTTACCTTCCCTCATCTCTCTTATTTTACACCAATCTTGACCTTGTCCTCAACATTTTACTTGAAATGTATACCGTTTATTAACTAAATTCATACAATGTGGGAAATAGTTACATAATTATTGTAATATTTTTACTTTTATGGATAATATTTAATTATGGCATATGCC
>JAOAEI010000252.1 GCA_026416875.1 Caloramator sp. | reverse complement strand
ATATATCCCTCCTGTAATTCATATAAAAAATTTTCCCCACATCTGAATTTGATGATTTCTATGAGCCATTTTAACACTTGCTCCTCCCCGAACATATCGCACATCTTCCAGAGCTGATCCGTCACTTTATCATACGTTGTTTCGTATTCCATTACCTTACCCCCTTTGAGGTGAAATTATATGAATCTCTCTATGAAATTTTTAATAATTCATTCTTAAGTAAACTTATAAACTTCATTGCTTTCTCAAGTTCAGCTTTTAACCTTGCATTTTCCTTTTCAAGCTCTGCTTCTCTTTGTGTCATACCTCTGTTAGCTTTAATTTGCATATATTCCATTAATTGTTCCTCAGTTATTCTTATTTCTGTTCCAACTTTAATGGATTTAAGTCTATTTCTTTCAATTTCTGCTCTAACTGTTTTAGGAGTAACTTGTAATATTTCTGCTACTTGAGAAAGTTTATATGTTTTCATTTTTCATTCTCTCCTTCACAGTCAATTAAATCGTTTGGTGTGCATCGCAAGGCTCTGCATAGCTTACAGATTATTTCTGCAC
>JAOAEI010000251.1 GCA_026416875.1 Caloramator sp. | reverse complement strand
CCGATTACCTTACCTAAATTCATAGCTATTACCTCCTATTGTTGCTACGAATAACAATTACTTTAAACAATGGATGCACATTATATCATGACTATCTCTTTATTATATTAATTCCTCTACTTCTTGCAGCTTCCTTCGCAAGAGGGGTTATGATAGAACCAGGAGGAAGAATTATTTGTTTTTCATTTAAATTTAAAATATCATTTTCAGTTAAAACAGCCTTTCCTTCAACCTTGTAGACACCTGTATCAGATTCACATTTTCTTTCTTTGAGTATTCTTTCTTTTTAATCTAGCAGTCAAATCCTTTAGTATGCTGTTTGCAAACTCATATTTATCCATAAACTTCACCCTTACCAAGTGCCTGGCACTTGACTTTTTGACATTTTGACTTTTTAGCCCATACTAATTGTATTAGATTTAAAAAAGTTTTTAACTGTCCCTAGTTTTCACTTTTTAGAATAACCCTTTCTACTTCTGCGTGTGGTCTTGGTATTACATGAACAGCGTGTAGTTCTCCAACCTGTCTTGCAGCCTCTGCACCAGCGTCTACCGC
>JAOAEI010000250.1 GCA_026416875.1 Caloramator sp. | reverse complement strand
CAACAATTTCCTTTACATCATTTTCATTTAATATGGCATTTAAAGCTGTACTGCTTAAATTATCAGGGACATGTAATAATTTGTAATAGGCTCCAAGTTTCTGGGCTAAACTGGCAGCAAGATTGTTTGCCTGCAGCTCAACACTTCTACCCATTCCGCCTCTTGCCGGCACAACTAGAACATTTTTTAGATTAGAAATTCTTGGAACACTGTCAATTACTGCTTTAATAGTAGAACCACCTGTTAAAGCTATAATGGAATTATCTTTTATAAGCTCTTTTACAAAAGCAGAAGCAGCTTTCCCTAATTCTGAAAGTACAGTTTTATCATTATCTACATCTCCTGGAACTACTATAACCTTTTTTAAACACAATTCTTTTTTTATGTACTCTTCAATCTCTGAAAGACCTTTAAGTTCATGAATAAAATCTTTAAGCTTTTCTACTACCTCTTCACCTTCGTCTGTTAAACTCATACCTGCAGTGTTTATATCTATAAGATTTTGATTTTTTAAAAAGTTAATCTCTGTTCTAACTATTCTTTCTCCAAGTTCTAAAC
>JAOAEI010000024.1 GCA_026416875.1 Caloramator sp. | reverse complement strand
GTGCACAAGATACCTCCCTCTGAAATATTAAAGTATCTTAAATTTTTTTTAGTTCTACACTTTATGCACTGATTTACTATTGGTTGATATCCTGCAAAACATAAAGATTTATATTCAAACACAAGTTTTAGCACATCTAAGTTTATGTCGTCATTATAAAGCATGTAGAGGGATTTTAATAGCAATCCTAGCATATAAACATTCTTTACTTCCTTTTCATTTAAAACATCAATTAATTCTAACATATAACTTCCATAGGCTAACCTATCTAAATCCATTATAATTTTTTGAAAAGATTCGATTATACTACTTTGATTTAAAGTATACAGATTTTTACCCTTATATACTAAATATCTACTGTAACAAAAAGGCAATGTAGAAGAAGCAATTGGACTTTTAGGTCGCCTTGCTCCATGGGCAACTACATCGATTTTGCCAAGTTTATCTGTAAAAAGGGTGATGATTTTGTCAGTTTCAGCTAAAGGCATTTCCTTTAAAACTACTCCCTGTAGATTTATTAACGACAAAATCATCACCTCCCCCAAAAACTATTGATATCCTAAAGTTTTTAAAACTGATGGGCTATCTCTCCAATCCTTTTTAACCTTAACCCATAGTTCAAGGAAAACTTTACTGCCTAAAAGTCTTTCTATTTCTAATCGAGCACTTGTCCCTACCTTTTTTAACATTTGTCCATTTTTTCCTATAATTATTGCCTTATGTGTTTCTTTTTCACAATAGATAGTTGCATTGATATTAACAATACCCTTTTCATCATCAGCCTTCATTGATATTACTTCAACTGCAGTGCCATGCGGCACTTCTTCCTTTAAATTATGCAATAATTTTTCTCTTATTATCTCAGATACTATAAATTTTTCAGGTTGGTCCGTTATCATGTCAGAGGGAAAATATTGAGGGCCTTCAGGTAATAATGAAACTATTATATTTAAAAGTCTATCTGTATTATCACCCTTTAACGCAGAAATTGGAACTATTTCTTTAAAATCATATAATTTTGAATAAGTATCTATGGTTTTTGCTAAAATTTCCTTAGATACTGTATCAACTTTATTTATTACCAAGATTATTGGTGTTTTAACTGTACTTAATTGGTTTATTATATGTAAATCTCCCTCATTGGGCTTTTCAGAAGGATTTATCAAGAATAATACAATATCAACCTCGTTTAATGTTTCTTTTGCCACTTTAACCATATATTCTCCAAGCCTTGTTCTTGGTTTATGTATTCCTGGCGTATCTAAAAAAATAATTTGATAATTGTCCCTAGTCATTATTGCTTGAATCTTGTTTCGTGTCGTTTGAGGTTTATTAGAAATGATTGAAATTTTTTCTCCTAAATAGTGATTTAGTAACGTAGATTTCCCTACGTTAGGTCTTCCTATAATTGTAACAAAACCAGATTTATATTGACTCATTTACATACCTCCTTCCATATCATCAGAGGAAAAGGCATAGGGCAATAGTTCATTTAACTTAAAAACCTTAAACTCTCCTTTATTGTTAGACACTATAACATCTATATCTAAGCCGAATTCTGAAAGAACCTGCCTGCATATTCCACATGGGAAGGTTAAATTAGGACTATCGCTCGTTATAGCAATGGCTTTAAACTTGTTGTAACCTTCAGAAATCGCCTTAAATAAAGCAGTCCTTTCGGCACATACTGTTCCACCATATGATGCATTTTCTATATTGCACCCAGTAAAAACTTTTCCCTCTTCAGTCAAAAGCGCTGCTCCAACTCTAAAGTTAGAATATGGAACATATGCATTAATCTTTGCTCTATTTGCTAATTCTACTAGTTCCTTATATTCCATTTATATTCCCCCTACGAAGTATTTCTAATGATATTTTATGCAATTTCGGTAATACAAATTATATCACTATTTTTTTTATTGTAAAGGAACAATTTTAGGCACCAGTTAGGTGCCTATTAAAGCAGCTTAAAAATAATTATTGCTACCAATGTTCCTATAATAGCTCCAACAGTTACCTCATAAATTGAATGAATTTTACCTTCAACTCTACTTTGTGCCACAATAAAAGCAAGGAAAAATGCTAATGTTATTATTAATGTATCTTGAGTTAAAAGTGAAATTGCAGTTGCAGAACCAAAGGCAACCGCAGAATGTCCGCTCGGCATACCTCCTTTAAGTGGGGTTCCTCGCCCGTAAAATGCCTTTATAACAACCGTTATTATAATTATCAATATTAAACAAATAAATACTACTGTAGGATCAGATTGTTTAATTTTAAATATAATAGTATTAGTAACTAACTTCAGTTTGTCAAAAAACAATAAATAACCTACCAAAACCGAAGTTAGTGCTGCAATCAAAACTGCTCCAGCTGCCACATTTTTAGCTATCTTAGCTAATGGATGATAGTAATTGGCATTCAAATCAATTGTAACTTCTATTGCTGTATTAACCATTTCCAATACTATAACTAAAGTAATTGTAAAAAACAATAAAAGAATTTCTAATTTGCTCAAATCAAAAAATAGACTTGCTAATAATACTAATGTAGCTATAGCAAAATGAATTCTCATATTTCTTTGGGTTTTTACAGCAAAGATTATTCCTTCTATAGCATAATTAAAGCTATCAGTTATTTTTTTTATCTTCATATTTTTCACCCTTATCTAGTAATACCAAGGGATTGTAAAATTTCTTCTTCCTTTTGTCTCATAACTTTTCTTTCCTCTTCAACTTCATGATCATAACCTAAAAGATGTAAAACGCTATGCACGATTAAAAATGCTACTTCTCTCCTAAATGGATGTTCGTATTCCCTTGACTGTTCCATAGCTTTCTCAAGCGACAATATTATTTCTCCCAAAAGGACATTTTTTGTTTCTGGATCTAAATCCTCATTATAAACTTCATAGCCTCCTCTTTCCCTAAAATCGATCATTGGAAAAGAAAGCACATCTGTTACTTTATCAATTTTTCTATAATCTTTGTTGATTTCTTTAATAGCTTCATTATCAACTAAATATACATTTACATCATAATCAAACCCAATTCCTTCATACTTTAAAGCTTTATCAACAACAGTCTCAATCAATTCCCTTAATTCATCTGTCAACTCTATTTTATTCTGATTGTTCTCTATAAACACCATTTCTTTCACCTTCTTCTGTAATTTCTGGATATTCTATTCTATTATGGAAAATGCCTTGCAAAACATTTATAAAGCTATTTTTTATGTTCATAATATCCTTTAGTGTTAAGCTACTTTCATCTAGTTGTCCGTCATTAATTTTTTCTTCGATTATTTTTCCCACCGTATCTTCTATATCCCTCAACGTTACATTTTTTAACGACCTTACTGCAGCTTCAACACAATCTGCCAGCATAACTATAGCTGACTCCTTTAATCTAGGTTTAGGACCTGGATATCTAAAGGATTCTGCATCTATATCTTCACCATTTTTTTTAGCTACCGCATAAAAGTATTTTATTAAAGTAGTTCCATGATGTTCTTCTATTATTTGTTTTATTACTTTAGGCAATTTATATTGTTCTGCAAGTTCTATTCCATCCTTAACATGTGAAGATATTATCATCGCGCTTAATTTTGGAGTCAAATTATCGTGGGGATTGTCGTTGGTAATTTGATTTTCTTTGAAAAAATATGGCCTTTTTATTTTCCCAATATCGTGATAATATGCTCCTACTCTAGCAAGTAGTGAATTGGCTCCCACCTTTTCCGCCGCAGCTTCTGCAAGGTTTCCAACCAAAATACTATGATGGTAAGTTCCTGGAGCCTCAAATAAAACTTTTTTAAGCAAAGGCTGATTAGGATTAGAAAGTTCCATAAGCTTTATCGGAGTTACAACATCAAAGATTTGTTCAAATATAGGCATAATACCTATAGCTAATACCGCCGAGAAGACCCCACCAGCAAAGGTATAAGACATATTAATAAAAATTTGTGTAAATTCTAGCCCTAAAATTAACCCAAAAGATAAAACGATAATCGAATTAATAAAACCTATAAGCACTCCACCAAACATTACATTGCTTCTTTCATGCAGATTATGAACAAATATTACTCCAAGCAAACCACCTATTAAATATATAAGCAATACCTCAACAACAAATTTAGTCAATATTGCCGACATCAAAAAGGAAATAGAAAAAATAAAAAATGCTAATTCATGATCAAATATCATCGTTAATATTATTGGCATAAATGCTACTGGAATTACAAACAAAGATATGTTTTTTGTTGCTGCAATAAGAGTGGTATTCAAACATAAAATTAGAAATACCAATGTAAATTTATTTATATCATAATAAACCTTATTTTTAAATTTATAAAGATAAACTAGGACTAAAAATTCTGTAAGAATTATAATTAAGATTAAACTTACATAATTTCCTACATCGGATTTAGAATTGTTTTTTAAAACACCTGCTTTATTTAAAAGAACTATATGCTGTGCAGTAATTGTTTGACCTTTTGAAACAATAACTTGATTTTTCCTAATGTAAACAGGCTCAACCTGTTTTTTAACAAGTTCCTGCAATTCATTTGTCTTTTTTACATCTATAAACATATTAGGTTTAATAAAATTTTTTGATAAAATCAAAAGATTATTTTTAGTTGCAAAATCTAATTTTGATTCTAAAATCCTTTTTTTTAAATAATAAAAGGCATTCTCAAAGGATTCATCATCATTTTGTAATATTTCTAAATTTAACAAATCAGTCAAACCTTTAACCAATAAGTCACAAACTTCATCAAATGTAGTGTTATCAAGCTTTACAAAATAGGATATAATTTCATCATCAACCTTTAAATTAAAATTCGCTCTAATATATTCAACTTTATTTTCTACATTTTCATCTCTAAGCCTTAAATCTTTTATTATATCAAAAAACTGCTTAGCTTTATTGATAGCATCCCTTTGAAGATCATTATTTTTAGAATACTGTAACGGAATATTAGCAATCGCTGTTTGTATCTTTTCTTTTGTTGCATTTTCATCAATAAAATCTCGAGGTGATGTTATATCTACAGGCGATATTTGGCCTTCCTTTAAATCATATTTTTGAGGTATTACACTGTTTACGCTTAAGGCAAACAAGACAATAAAAGTTACTAAAAACACACAAACCCTTAAGAAACGTTCATCCTTCATAATCTTTTGTAAATTAAAAGGATTCATGTAATCACCTTTTTCCATTATCATATTTATCATAGGCCTTAATTATTTCCGTAACCAGTCTATGTCTTACAACATCTTTATGTGAAAAATATACAAATTCAATTCCATCTATATCCTTTAAAATATGCGTCACCTGTTTTAATCCAGACATCCTTTCAGGAGGTAAATCTATTTGGGTCAAATCTCCAGTTACCACTATCCTTGAGCCATAACCAAACCTTGTTAAGAACATCTTCATCTGTTCTGGTGTTGTATTTTGGGCTTCATCTAATATTATAAAGCAGTCCTCTAAAGTTCTTCCCCTCATATAAGCAAGTGGAGCAACCTCAATAATTCCATTTTCCATATATTTTTGAAAGGTTTCTACTCCTAAAATATCATATAATGCATCATATAAAGGTCTTAAATAGGGATTAATCTTTTCCTGTAGATCCCCTGGTAGGAAGCCAAGCCTTTCGCCAGCCTCAACAGCAGGACGAGTTAATATGATTCTTCCTACCTTTTTTTCCTTTAAAAATTTTACTGCCATAGCTATTGCCAAGTAAGTCTTCCCTGTCCCTGCAGGGCCTATACCAAACACAATTTCATTCTTTTTAATGGCTTCTATATATTCCTTTTGACCAAAAGTTTTGCATTTTACATATTTACCACGAGCTGTAACAATTATGACATCTTCAAGTATTTTTTCTAGATCCTGTGGTGAATCCTCTAAAACAAGACCAATTATATAGTTAACCGTCTGTAAATTTATAATCTCTCCCCTTTTTGCAATATCTAAAAGCTTTAAAACGGTTTTCGTAGCAAGTTCTACATTACCTAATCCTGTAACTTTTATTTCCGTTCCTCGACTAATTATAGTCACATTAAAGGTTTGTTCAATAACCTTTATATTTTCATCAAACTTACCGAATAAGTTCATAAGATGTTCCATATTTTCAATCACAATGCTATTTTCTGTTTGCAATTTCTATCCCCCAATCTATTTTATATCTTCTTCTTTTGAAATCTTCTCTTCTGTCAATATCAACTTTCTTACTTTAACTTTATCCTTCATTAATATTTTATCATATTTTCTATCTAAAATCCTTACATCCTTTGGAAGCATTTTCATTAATTGTTCATCTGCAAGCTTTGTTGCAATTTCTATTGCCTCACTATAGGATAAATCCTTTATTTTTTCTATTTTTTCATAGTAATATTCAGTAGCTTTAATAACAGGTGATTTAATTCCTAATAATTTTAATTGCTCTTTTTCTATTATTTTATCATAAAATTGAAATTTGTTAATATTTGACCTTAAGTTAACAATCTTGTTATTTGGTAAAATTAAATAGACAAATTTTTCATATTTACCAGTTCTCTCAAAATATCTATATTTTAAAGGTACTTCCTTTATTGACTCATACCAAGTTTTTGCATAAACTTCCCCTAAGGCTCGTGTTGTATCAATTGGTATATTTTGAGAATCTTTTATAACTCCTGAAATCAATATCTGACCTTTCTTTACAAAATCACCTTCTTTTACTAGCTTTTGTCCCTTTAAAGCTATAACTTTCGTCAATATCCCATCCTTAGCAGCCACTATATTCGTCGGTTTTTCAAAGTCCATTATTGTAGGTGGCATAGTCCTCTCTACAATTTCTACTTTTGCTTTAGTTCCATCCAAACTGATTGTCACCATAGATAATTCCTTTATGTCCTTTAAAAGACTATTCTCAACATCTCTAAGGTTTACTTTTTTCTTATAGGTTCCTACCTTTAATCCAGCTTTATTTAAGGATTTTATGATTAGCTCTTCACTTACTATTTTATTTCCATATATTTCAATATTCCATATGATATTTGAAAAAAAATAAATTAACAAAACAAATAAAACTATGCCAACTATAAAAAACATTCTTCTATATAATCGTCTAAATAAAAAAATAACTCCATTTTTCCTTATTATTTTTGCTCTGCAATTTGTCTTTTTAGCTATATGTCTTAATCGTTTAAAGTCCTTTTCATTCATGTTGAATCTCATATTTGTTATACTAAGTCTTTCTATATTCCATAAAGTTAATCCATTTATTACTGCTAAATTTATAAATTTTTCTGGGTTTAATCCTTCAATATCAACTGTTATATAATTCTTATCCATAGGCCCCAGCCCCTCATCATTTAATAAATTCAACTAATTCAATTTCACCTTCTAGAAGTATCTCTTCTTGTGTAATATACTTTATAACAAAATTATCTCCTTTTAGAGCCACAATGCCTATCTTAGAATTAATTCTTACATTTGTTTTACCGTATTCAATTATACCTTTATGATTTTCTATGATTATTTTATTGTTACTTACTATTTTTATTGCTGGAACATCTAAAACTATTTCCTCTGGAATATCAAATGCATCAGAAAATCTTTGTTTTACATCCATAGGCTCTCCCCTAAAAATTCATCCCATTAAATTTTATGAAAAAAATAATCAATATTTGATTATTTATTTACCAAAAAACTAAAAGACCCGCATTTAGCGGGTCATTATTTCACTGTAAAAACTTTTTTACCATTTCACTAACCATCTTGCCATCTGCTCTACCCTTAACCTTTGGAGCAACAATGGCCATAACCTTACCCATATCCTTTATGCTATTTGCTCCCACCTCATCTACAGCACTTCTTATAATTTCAGCAATCTCATCTTCAGTAAGCTGCTGAGGAAGGTATTCAAGCAAAATCTCTATTTCCTTATTAACTTGTTCTACAAGATCTTGCCTGTTCCCCTTTTCAAATTCTTCAAGGGATTCTTTTCTCTTTTTTACTTCCCTTGATAATACAGCAATAACTTCTTCATCATCAAGGATTTTGCCATTTGTTTTTTCATCATATAATATAGCAGCCTTAGCCATGTTAAGGACGCTTGCTCTAAAGCTATCCTTGGCCTTCATCGCATTTTTCCAATCTTCTTGGATCCTTTCTTTGAGTGACATATTCACCCTTCTTTCATTATTTATGCTTTCTCTTACGAGCAGCTTGTGATTTCTTCTTACGTCTTACGCTTGGGCTTTCGTAGTGTTCTCTCTTTCTAATTTCAGCAAGAACACCTGCAGCTGCGCACTTTCTCTTAAATCTTCTAAGAGCGCTATCTAATGATTCATTTTCGCCAACTCTTATTTCTGACACCGTTCTCCCTCCCTCCGCTTAACAGAATAAAATAGTGCTGCGATGATAGACGCAAATAGCACATTAACATTATATATTACTAAAGTAAATTTTGTCAATCATAATTTACATCAACCTGGTGGCCACTGCATATCCCTTCCACCTAGTAAATGGAAATGGATGTGCATTACAGTTTGACCTCCTGCCCTGTTGCAATTGTTTACTATTCTAAATCCATCTTCTGAAATCCCGAGCTCCTTTGCAAGCTTTTGTGCAACTTTAAAAACATGGCCAATTAGATTAAAGTCTTCACCTTCTATCAAGAGGGCAGATTCAATATGTTTTTTGGGAACTATTAAAACATGAGCTGGTGCAACAGGGTTTATATCCTTAAAGGCAACAACTTTATCGTCTTCATACAAAAAATCCGTTTTAATAACTCCATTCGCAATTTTGCAGAATATGCAATCCATTATTTCACCTCCTCCAAAACACCAATTGCCTTATTTTCCCTACTTTCTATTATTTTAACATTAATTATTTCCCCTGACAAATCCTTTTGTGACTCTACTCCAACCCTTATATAATTTTTAGTATATCCCCAATTATATCCTTCCTTAAACTCTTCAAATAAAACATCCATAATCAATCCTTCATGTTTTTTTATAAACTCATATTCTAATATTTTGTCTAGTTCAATTAACTTTTTGCTTCTTTCTTCTTTTATAGACTCTGAAACTTGATCTTTAAATTCAGCTGCCTTAGTTCCCTTTCTAGGGCTATATTTAAAAATATGCATCTTTGAAAGTTTAATTTCCCTTAAAAATTTATATGTCATTTCAAATTCTTCATCTGTCTCACCAGGAAATCCTACAATTATATCAGTTGTTATAGATACATCCTCAAAGGCATCTCTTAAATTATCCACTATTTTTTTATATTCTGAGGTGGTATAATGCCTATTCATCCTCTTTAAAGTTTCATCGCAACCGCTCTGAAGCGACAAATGAAAATGATGGCAAAACTTGTCTATGTATTTTAATTTTTCAATAACTCCCTCATTAAAAAAGGTTGGATCTACTGAGCCTATTCTAATTCTTTCTATGCCTTCAACTTTTGAAATCATTTCAATTACATCTATAAGATCCACATCCTTTAAATCCTTACCATAGGACGCTACATGGATACCTGACAAAATAACTTCTTTGTATCCGTTTTTTGATAGTTTTTCAACTTCCATTAAAATATTTTCTGGTTTTCTGCTCCTTACTGGACCTCTAGCATAAGGAATTAGACAATATGAACAAAATCTATCACAACCATCCTGAATCTTTAAAAAAGCCCGGGTTTTATCCTGATATTCATCTATTTCAAGCTCTTCGAATTGTCTTATACTCATAACATTTTCAACGTGCTTAATTCTCCTTCTATTTTTTAAATATTCGTCAACAAGTTCTACAATCTTTCCCTTATCCTTTGTTCCAACAATTATATCAACATCTTCTATCTTTTCAACCTCTTCTGGAGCAACCTGAACATAGCACCCTACAGCAACAACAACAGCATCCTTATTTTTCTTTTTTGCCCTTCGTATCATTTGCCTTGATTTTCTATCTCCTATATTTGTAACCGTGCAAGTGTTTATAACATAAACATCTGCAATATCATCAAAATCCACCACTTCATAACCCTTTTTAATAAACGTTTCTGCAATAGCCTCCGTTTCATAGGTATTAACCCTACATCCTAATGTATAAAAGGCAACCCTTTTCATCTTCCTCCTCCTAAATCTCCTAGTTCATATAAAATTAGGGCTGATGTTACAAAACCAGCTGTCTCTGTTCTTAATATTCTTGGTCCTAAAGTAATTGGAATAGCACCAATATCAAGACAGTTTTCTATTTCCTTCTCTTCAAAACCACCTTCTGGCCCTATAAAAATAGCAACACTTTTTATGTCATTTCTGTCCTTAAGATCCTTTATTCCCCTTTTACTTTCCCTTTCATAGGGGACTACAACTAAATCCATTTTTTTCATCTCTTCAATTGCCTCTTCAAAATCCATGACATTGCTAACAACAGGCACAATCCCCCTATTGCTTTGTTTTGCAGCTTCATAAGCAATTCTTTGCCATCTTTCTATTTTATTTTTTAAATCCTTTCCTTCTACTTTAACAACAACCCTATTGGTTATTACAGGAACAATTCTAACAACACCTATCTCTACGCATTTTTGAACAATAAGGTCCATCTTTTGTGACTTTGGAAGTCCCTGATATAATGTTATTTTAATTGGGGCTTCTGTTTGGTTATCAAAGCTTTCAATTATATTGCATTCAACTTCCTTTTTATCCCATTTTATTATTTCACAAATATGTTCTTTGCCATTTCCATCGCTAATTTGAATCTTGTCGCCCTTTCTTAACCTTAATACTTTTATAATATGGTCAACATCTTCTCCATTAATGTATATATTAGGATATTTTACTTGTTCTGGTGATACGAAAAACTTGTGCATACTTCATCCCCTCTAATTATTTTTTGCAACAATCCCTACCCATTCTCCCATTTCCCTAATTTCAACTAAATTAAATTTATTACCTTCAAGTTCAGCTAAAACATCTAACTTTCTATCCTGTATTATCCCCGAAATTATAAAAAGCCCATCCTTTTTTAAGAATTCCTTTGCAGAAGGAGTCATCTTTATTATCACATCAGCAATTATATTTGCAACTATAACATCAGCCTTTTCCTCTAAAACCTCCGTTAAATTCCCATGTCTTATTTCCACATTTTCGATATTATTATACTCAACATTTTCCCTTGCAGCATCTACAGCAACTTCGTCAATGTCTACTCCTACTACCTTTTTAGCACCAAACTTTGAAGCAGCAATTGAAAGTATTCCTGAACCAGTTCCTATATCGTAAACCAATTCCCCACCCTTTATGTATTTTTCAAGTAGCTCTAAGCATAAAATAGTTGTTTCATGGGTTCCCGTTCCAAAGGCCATACCTGGATCAAGTTCAATAACGATCTCGTCTTCCTTTGGAATATATTCCTCCCATCTTGGTTTAACAACAATTCTATTACCTAGTTTAGTTACCTTATAATATTTTTTCCATGAATGAGCCCAGTCTTCTTCATAAACAGCATTAGTAATTATTCTTCCTTCCCCAATATTAAAACCTTCTTCTTTAAGTTCTTTTATTCTTTCGCTAATAAATTTTACTATATCATCGATATTTTCCTCATCGCTAAAATATCCTTTTACTACAGCTGCCTTGTCTCCATGTTCAAATAAATTCATATCTACATAATCCCAACTTGGTTTACTTTGCTTTTCTAATATATCGTTAGGATCCTCTATAGCTACCCCTTTAACATCTAAGGAATAAAAAATACCACTAACCATTTCAACAGCCTCAGGGCTTGTAATAACTTTTATTTCAATCCATTTTCCCTTCATCTTATCCACTCCTTTTATATTATCAAACATTATATTAATTCAAATATTTAATTGCTGCAAGTGTTATTGTTAAATCCAAACGTTTCTTTTTGCGTCGTTGGAAGAACTAAACTGCTTCCTGAAAAATTTAGTACTATTTATGAAAGTGCTATAATTTTTGGTAAAGCAAGCCTTGTCAAAGGAGAAGAAAAAAGAGATGCACTTTTAGAACTAATAAAAAAATATAGTCCAGATTTTATAGAATCAGGCATTGAATACATAAACCGAGCCATTGATAACACTAACGTCGTTAAAATTGAAATCTTACATTTAACAGGTAAAGCAAGAAAAACATAAAAGGCGGTCGCAATAACAATTTAAATTGTTATTGCAACCACCTCTTTTATACCCCAAATGCATCCTTAACCTTATCTACAAAAGATTTTTTTTCTGGTGCTGTTTCTCCGAACTCTTCAGCAAGCTTTTTTAAAAGCTCCCTTTGTCGTTCTGTCAGTTTCTTAGGAACTTCAACCTTAACTTCAAAATATAAATCTCCCCTTATGCTGCTCCTTAGCTTTGGAATACCTTTACCCTTTAGTCTAATTATAGTTCCTGGCTGAGTTCCCTCTGGAAGGTTATATTTTTCTTCACCTTCAAGGGTTGGGACCGTAATTTCTCCACCAAGCGTTGCCTTTATTATGCTTACCGGTATCGTGCAATAAATGTCGCTTCCCTGCCTTTTGAATATCTTGTGGGGCCTTACATTGATATGAAGATATAAATCTCCTGCAGGACCTCCTCTTACACCTGGTTCTCCCTCGCCCCTTAATGGTATTGTCATGCCACTGTCAACACCAGCAGGGATATTTACTGAAATTATCTTTTTCTTTCTAACTTTGCCCTTTCCTCCACAAATTGCACAAGGACTATCTATAATTTTTCCCTCACCATGACATCTATCACAGGTAGTTATGCTTACAAAACTTCCAAAGGGAGTCCTTCTTTCAATCTTCATTTGACCGGTTCCATGACACTTATCGCATGTTCTTGGACTAGTTCCCGGCTTTGCTCCTGTTCCATGGCAGGTTTCACAGGTTTCATGTCTGAATATTTCTACATCCTTCTTTGCACCGAAGGCTGCTTCCTCAAAAGATAGATTTAATGTGTATTCCAAATCTGCACCTCTTTGGGGGCCTGTTTTTGGCTTTCTTGAACCACCAAAGAAATCACCAAAAATGTCACCAAAAATATCACCAAATCCTCCAAAGCCTTCAAAGCCACCAAAGCCACCAAAATTTGAATAGTCAAATCCCTGCCCGTTAAAATCTGCTGTTCCAAATTGGTCATATTGTGCCCTCTTTTGAGGATCAGATAATACCTGATATGCTTCATTTATCTCTTTAAATTTTTCCTCAGCTTCTTTATTGCCTGGATTTCTATCTGGGTGGTATTGAAGGGCTAATTTTCTAAAGGCCTTTTTTATTTCTTCATCGGATGCATTTTTGTCTACTCCAAGTATTGCATAGTAGTCCTTTGCCAATTGTTTCACCACCTTTCACATACAGAAAAGAGGGATAAAAATCCCTCTTTATATTATTTACCATCCTTTACATCGTAGTCAACCTTTATGTCATCGTTTCCTGCATTTGACTGTTGATTAAATCCTTGTCCTGCGCCTTGGTTGTATTGTGAGTAAATTCTTGATGAAATTTCATAGAAGGATTGAGTAAGCTCATCTGATGCTGCTTTAATTGCATTAACATCAGTTCCGTTTAAAGCATCTCTTAGTTTCTTAATCTTTTCATCGATCTTGGACTTTTCATCGGCTGTTAATTTATCTCCTAAATCCTTCATTGTCTTTTCAGTTTGATAAATCAATGAGTCTGCATTATTTCTAATTTCTATTTCTTCTTTTCTCTTTTTATCCTCTTCAGCATATTTTTCTGCTTCTTTTATTGCCTTTTCAACTTCTTCATCTGAAAGATGCGTTGATGCAGTTATTGTAATCTTTGCGTCCTTTCCTGTTCCTAAATCCTTAGCTGATACATTTAAAATACCATTAGCATCTATATCGAATGTAACTTCAATTTGTGGAACTCCACGTGGAGCTGGTGGTATACCTGATAGGGTAAATCTTCCAAGGGTCTTGTTGTCCCTTGCCATTGGCCTTTCTCCCTGTAGAACATGTATCTCAACGGAAGTTTGCCCATCAGCAGCTGTAGAGAATATTTGACTCTTCTTTGTTGGAATAGTTGTATTTCTAGGAATTAATACAGTAAATACTCCTCCTAATGTTTCTATACCAAGGGATAGTGGAGTAACATCAAGGAGTAATAGATCCTTAATTTCACCTGTTAAAACTCCTGCTTGTATTGCCGCTCCAACTGCAACAGCTTCATCAGGATTTATTCCCTTAGTTGGTTCCTTTCCTGTAAAGTTTCTTACAGCATCTTGTATTGCTGGAATTCTTGTTGAACCACCTACTAATATAACTTTATCTATATCGTTTATTGTAAGTCCTGCATCCCTTAAAGCATTTCTCATAGGCTCAATCGTTGCTTCAACGAGGTCTGCAGTTAATTCATTGAATTTTGATCTTGTTAATGTCATATTAATATGTTTTGGACCTGTTGCATCAGCTGTTATAAATGGAAGATTTATTTCTGTTTGAAGCATTGATGAAAGCTCTATCTTAGCCTTTTCTGCAGCTTCCTTTAACCTTTGAAGCGCCATTTTATCGTTTCTTAAATCTATTCCCGTTTCAGACTTGAAAGTATCCATAATATAGTCCATTATTCTTTGGTCAAAGTCATCTCCACCAAGGTGGGTATTACCATTAGTTGCCTTAACTTCAAAAACGCCATCACCTATTTCAAGAATGGAAACGTCAAAGGTTCCTCCACCAAGGTCATATACTAAAATCTTTTGATTTTTATCCATTTTATCAAGTCCATAAGCTAGTGATGCTGCAGTTGGCTCGTTTATAATTCTTAAAACTTCAAGGCCTGCTATTTTACCTGCATTTTTTGTAGCCTGTCTTTGGCTGTCGTTAAAATATGCAGGAACTGTAATTACTGCTTGTGTAACAGGTTCTCCAAGATAAGCTTCAGCATCTGCCTTTAGCTTCATAAGTATCATTGCTGAAATTTCTTCTGGGCTGTATTCCTTATCATCGATTTTAACCCTATAGTTTGTTCCCATGTGTCTTTTTATCGATATTACAGTTCTTTCCGGATTTGTTATTGCCTGTCTTTTTGCAACCTGCCCTACTATTCTTTCACCATTTGGCTTAAAACCTACAACTGATGGAGTAGTTCTAGCACCTTCAGAATTTGGAATAACAACAGGTTCTCCACCAATCATGACAGCAACACATGAATTGGTAGTTCCAAGGTCAATACCTATAACCTTACCCATTTCTTCTCCTCCCCTTTCTTAATTTGCTACTTTAACAAGACTGTATCTTATTATTTTATCTTTATATTTATAACCCTTTTGGAATACTTCAACTATGACATTTTCATCATAGTTTTCATCTTGAATATGCATTATGGCGTTATGGTAATTTGGATCAAATTTTTCTCCTTCTGCTTTAATTTCTTCTACTCCCATCTTTTGAAGAGTGTCTTTAAACAGCTTTAAAGTCATTTGTATACCTTCAACTAAAGGAGTTGATTCATCATCTCCAACATGAACTACAGCCCTTTCAAGATTATCAAGCACAGGCAATAATTCCTTAATTGCATCTACAAAGCCATCTGTATATATTGTTTCTTTTTCTTTTTGAGTTCTTTTTCTAAAATTATCAAAATCCGCCATAGTCCTTTTTAATAAATCTATATAATTTTGGCACTCATTTTCTTTATCTGAGAGTTTTTGTTTAAGCTCCTCTATTTCTTTGTTTTTATCATCTATTATATCTTTTTCTTCATTAACTTCTTGATTTAAATCTATATTCTCATTATTCATTTTTTCATTTTGTTCCTCTGTTTCTAAAACCAAGTTATCTTTCTCATTTACATTTTCATTTGTCATAAATTCACCACCCTGTTAGAAGGAATTTCTTAATATGTCATTTAAATTGTCTGCTATAAATTTTAATATTCCTATCACCTTAGAATAGTCCATCCTCGTCGGTCCTATTACTCCTATAGTGCCAACAACCTTATTGCCAACCATATATGAAGCCCTCACAATACTACAATCTCTTACTTCATCATTATTATTTTCCCTTCCTATTGAAACTTTAAGGTTCTCACCATCATCCGAAAATATATCTATGAGAGTTTCCTTTCTTTCTAATAATGATAAAAAGTTTTTTGCCTTGTTTATGTCGTTATATTCCGGATATTTAAAAATATTTGTTGTTCCTTCTAAGTAAATATCGCAATCGACCGATTTTAAAGAATCATATAAAACAGGAATAATGGCATTTAATATTTCATAGTATCCTCTAAGTTCCATTAGGATTTGATTTATAACCGAAAGATCTATCTGTTCTACTGTAAGATTTCTTAATTTTTCGTTAAGCATGTTGTTTATTTTTAAAAGTGTATCATAGTCTATTCTCCTAGGCAACTTAATCAAAACATGTTTAATCACTGCAGTATCAGTTACAACTATAGCTAAAACATCATAATCATTAACTTGAACAAGTTGAATTGATTTTAATGCACTTTTTTTAACTGAAGGCGATAAAACTGCTGCTGTATATCTTGTAACCTCAGACAAAAGTTTAGTTGTTCTTTTTATTATGTTATCTATCTCGCATATAGTCGCAAATTGTAATATACTTTTTATTTCTGAAGCCTCTTCAGGAGTTGGATCCTTTATATTTATAAGTTTATCTACGTAATATCTATAGCCTTTATCTGAAGGCACTCTTCCAGCTGATGTATGTGGCTGCTCTAGATATCCCAACTCCTCCAAATCAGCCATTTCATTTCTTATGGTGGCGGAGCTTATTCCCATCTCATATTTTTTTGCTATAGTCCTTGAACCTACCGGCTCTGCCGTTTCAATATAATCATCTACTATTGCCTTTAGTATATATCTTTTTCTTTCGCCAAGATCCACGCTCCCACCTCCTCTCTTATTAGCACTCTATCATAGTGAGTGCTAACTCTAAGATAAAAAATATCACTATCCTTTAAATTTGTCAATATATTCTATTAAAAATTCTTATGACATAAAAAACTAATCCCCTTTTATCGCATAACTATCCTTATGCAAAAAGAGGATTTTCTCGATATAATTACCCTAATGAAAAATTTTCATTCTTATGCTCAAGAAGCCAAGTATATCAATCTTTATTTTTATATGTTTCCGTCCAAGAATCATGCCTTGCATCCTGATATATTGTAAACTTTACATTTCCATTGCATTGTATTAAAACATCAACTAATTCTTTAGTCTTTTCAATAGGAACTATCTCATCCTTTGCACCATGAAAGACCCACACAGGCAAATCTTTTTAGGAGGACCTACTTTGGAAACCGTCCCACCACAAATGGAAACAATAACTGCATAAATTTTGTCTAACATAAAGCTATTTTATTTTTGCCCTTTGCTTTACCTTCCATATACAAAGCAGCATCAGCTTTTTTAAGCAATTCCTTTATATTATTTGCATCTTCTGGATATGAAGCTATACCACCTGATACTGTTACGTTAATTGAATTGCCATTTATAATAATATTTAATTCCTCAAGCTTTTTTCTAATTCTTTCTGAAATAATGTATGCCTGTTCCTTTGATAGCCCATTAAATATTATTAATATTTCTTCTCCTCCAAATCTACAAGCTATGTCAGTTTTTCTTATAACCTTCTTAATAACATTTGCAAATTCCTTAAGAACCTTATCCCCTGCTAAATGTCCATAGGTATCATTAACCTTTTTAAAATTATCCAAATCAAATATTACAATCGAAAAGTTTATGTTTTGTTTTATCAGATTGTCTATTTCCTTATCTAATACTTTTCTATTATATAGACCTGTCAACTGATCTATCTCAGCTTCCTTTTTTATATCTAAAAAATATCTATAATTAGAAATAGCTAATGCCATTTGTTTAGAAAGTATATTCAATGGATCTTCTATATCCTGCAACAATAAATTTGCCATATTAATTTTTCCTGCTAAAAATATCAATCCCTTAACTTCATCCTCCACAACAATCGGTATAAACACTGCTGATTCGCACCAATTTTTAAGTTCACCCGTAATTGAAATGCTTTTATCCTTTCTTATATTTTTACTAATATAAATTTTCTTTTCCAAAATTCTTTTGATGGTGTTACCGCTTTTTATATTAAGGTCTAGTTCACTTAATTGAAGTTCTTTAGGTAGATAAAATGAAATAGGGATTGCAAAATCATCATTTTTATAGTCAAAAAAGTATACTGCAGCAATATCGTAGGGTATTATCTCTTTTAAGTTTAGCAAGAAGTGATCACATTTTTCTTTTATATCGCCATATTTAATTAGGTCCTCACTAATAATGAGCAGTTTCTTAATTATTGCATCTTTAAACTCCAACCTTTTAAAAAGGTAAAAGGTATAACTTAGGACAACTAAAATAATAAATATTAAAACCGTTCCAAGTTTGCCTGAACTAAAATTTATCAAGCACAAGGATATTGATAACGTTACTGCAATGATATAATCCGTTAACAAAATTTCAAAATCAAAGGCTTTAAATATAGATATCTTTTTGCCATCCAAAATAATATCAATATATAAAAGCAATATATTAAAAGTCAAAAAAAGAAACTCAAACAATGATGCTGATAAAATTATATCTTCCAAATAGGGTAAATTTGCAGCTAATGATAGCACATTGCTTATCTTACCTGATAAAAACACAATTATTGCAAACATTGAAGTATTTGCCAATAATTTGTTTATATTTATATCTTCCTTCTTATAATAGAAGGTGTTAATAATAAATGTTGTAATACTATAAAGAGTTTCAAACAAAATTGCATTATAAATTCCAGAGATTAAAAAAATGAAAACTGTTATTGTTTCTGTAAAATCGAACCTAATATCTTTAACAAAAAGAGTAAAATAATTCATTACAGAGGCAATAAATAACGCAAAAAAGAAGAAAAACAAATCTTGAAAACTATTTATATTGATATTAAAAAAAGACTTAGTAATAACTATCAATCCTATTGAAATAAGCAAAAATCTATAAAATCTTTTCTTCTCCATTTTATCACCTGCAAGAAAATATTTGCTTAACATCGATTAATTATATTCTACATAAAAAAGCAAATTCCTTCTTAAATCAAAAAATTTAAAGGAACGTCTATAAACGTCCCTTTAATGTTATAATATAAATTTAACAAAAACCTGATTTGCTACATCAAGACCTCGTCTGGTTAAAAAAACATTTTCTCCATCATCCTTTAAAAGTCCTTGCTCAATCAATTTTGATATTTCTTGACCAAAAACATCATAAACATCTTCATTAAACCTTTTCTTAAAAAGTCCCTTAGAAACACCTTTTATCTTTCTTAAACCAAGGATCATGAATTCGCTCATCTCATCCTTTTTGCTGATAAATATTTTTTCTTTTTTGGCTTCATCATTATATATTAATTTTATATATTCCTTTACGTCATCCACATTGTAGTATCTACATTTGTCTATAAATGAATGGGCTGAAGCCCCAACACCATAATATTCTTCTTCATCCCAATAGGTCAAATTATGAATGCATTCATATCCTGGTAAAGCAAAATTCGATATTTCATAATGAATAAATCCTTTGCTTTTCAAAAAAGCTACTGCATAATGATACATTTCTCTGTCCATATTTTCATCTGCTATATTAAGCTGTCCTGAATTGTATAGTTCATAGAAGGGCGTTCCTTCTTCTATTATTAAACTATAGCAGGATAAATGTTCTGGATTAACTTCTGCAATTTTATCCAATGTTTCCTTCCATTCATCCATTCCTTGCCCTGGAATGTCAAACATCAAATCAACATTAATATTATTAAAGCCAACCCTTCGCGCCATTTCGTAGTTTTCTAAAAAATCATTAAATGAGTGAATTCTACCCAATTTTTTTAAAATTCTATCCTGAACAGCCTGCAGACCAATAGATAATCGATTAACTCCATATTCTTTTAGCAATATCAACTTTTCCTTTTCTAAAGTTCCAGGATTAGCTTCAACAGTAAACTCCAAATACTGAAATTTACTTAAACTTTTTAAAAGTTTTTCAAGATTTTTATTAGACAAAACGGTGGGGGTTCCCCCACCGATAAATACTGATTTAAATTTTTTATCATCAATCCTTTTAATTTCAGTTATAACAGCATCTATATAATTATCCTGTAAAGACAAATCTGAAAGGGAGTAAAAATCACAATATAGACACTTTCTTACACAAAATGGAATGTGAATATATAAAGCCCTTTCCATTATTCCACCTTCAATACAGCCATAAATGCTTCCTGTGGAACCTCAACAGTTCCTATCTGTTTCATTCTCTTTTTACCTTCTTTTTGTTTTTCTAATAGCTTTTTCTTTCTTGTAATATCTCCACCATAGCATTTAGCAAGGACGTCTTTTCTTAAGGCCTTTACAGTTTCCCTTGCAATAATTTTAGAACCAATTGCAGCTTGAATAGGTATCTCAAAAAGCTGCCTTGGAATTATTTCCTTAAGCTTTTCACAAATTGCCCTTCCTCTTTGATACGCTCTTTCCTTTGGAACTATTTGAGATAAAGCATCTACGGGATCACCATTTAATAAAATATCAAGTTTGACAAGGTCTGACTCCTTATATCCAATTAGTTCATAGTCTAGGGAAGCATAACCCTTCGTTCTTGACTTTAAAGCATCAAAGAAATCATAGATAATTTCGTTTAATGGCATCTCATAATGTAGCATAACCCTTGTTGTTTCTATATATTCCATATTTTTAAATATTCCCCTCTTATTTTGACAAAGGTCCATTACCGCACCAACGTATTCCGAAGGAGTTATAATAGTAGCTTTAACATAAGGTTCCTCCATGAATTCTATTTCTGTTGGCGATGGCATATTGGTTGGATTAGTAAGTTCAATTACCTCTCCATCTGTCTTAGTAATTCTATATATAACGCTTGGTGCTGTTGTTACTATATCAAGATTATATTCCCTTTCCAATCTCTCTTGAACGATTTCCATATGAAGTAATCCTAAAAATCCGCATCTAAATCCAAAACCTAAGGCTACAGATGTTTCAGGTTCAAATATTAATGCAGCATCGTTAAGTTGAAGCTTTTCTAACGCTTCTTTTAACTCTTCATATTTTGCACTATCTGTTGGATAAAATCCACTGAAGACCATCGGAATAGCAGGGCGGTAACCCGGCAAAGGTTCTTTAGCTTCCCTTTCAGCTTCAGTAATAGTATCACCAACTCTTGCATCCCTAACATTTTTTATGCTGGCACAAACATATCCAACGTCTCCAGCCTTTAGTTCTGCAACTTCCATATATTGTGGCCTGAAAATTCCTACCTCAGTTACTTCATATTCCTTCTTAGATGCCATAAGCTTAATTTTCATACCCTTTTTAATGGTTCCTTCTTTAACTCTTATATAACATATAACTCCTTTATATGAATCATAATAACTGTCGAATATCAAGGCTCTTAGTGGTGCGTCCTCATCTCCCTCAGGACAAGGAATCTTTTCAACTATTGCCTTTAAAACATCCTCTATCCCAAGACCAACCTTTGCTGAAATCAATGGAGCATCAGAGCAATCAAGTCCTATTACATCTTCTATTTCCTTTTTAATCTCATCAGGTCGTGCACTTGGAAGGTCTATCTTATTTATTACAGGAATGATTTCAAGATTATGCTCTAAGGCTAAATAGCAGTTTGCTAGAGTCTGAGCTTGTATACCTTGTGTTGCATCAACAACCAAAAGTGCACCCTCGCAAGCTGCAAGGCTTCTTGAAACCTCATAATTAAAGTCTACATGGCCAGGGGTATCTATAAGGTTTAAAATATATTCCTCACCATTTTCAGTTGTATGAACAAGTCTAATGGCCTGGGCTTTAATTGTAATACCTCTTTCCTTTTCAAGCTCCATCGTATCAAGAACTTGGTCTTCCATTTCTCTTTGGGTTAGGGTTCCTGTTTTTTCAATCAATCTATCAGCTAATGTTGATTTTCCGTGATCGATATGCGCAATAATGCAAAAATTTCTTATCTTCTTTTGTCTATCACTTGGCATATATATCCTCCTCATAGGTAGAGTGCAATCTTTTCTACGATTTTGCTATTAAATAATTATATATTAAAATTTATTTTATGTAAATAAATGAAAGAAAATTAGTTATTCTATACATTCAGCCAAAACCCTTGCAATGATCTTTACGGAATTTAGAGCCTCCTCAATGGAATTTTCATTTGACCCTACTTCAATTAAAACAATTTTGGAAGATAAATCTTGGTTATAATGACTTTTAGATTGTTTATACATTATTCCTCTTGAAAATCCTGGATATAAATAATTAAATTTATCATTTATCTTAGAAGCTAAGATATTGTTTCTTGTATGATTCTTATTTAATGTATCAACCACAAACATAACTCGCCCGTATCTTTCATTTCCTATAATTGCAGTAGCTTTATTCTTTCCTACATTTGCATCCCTATGTAAATCAATTATTATTTTGAAACTATCATATTTTTTTAAATATCTTTGAACTGTTGGTCTAGATTTCAAGTAGGCACCTTCGCGTTTTGGAATATCGTGAAAAGTTGTATCGTGGATTGTAGATACTCCATATTTTTCTTCAAGTTCCCTTTTTAATTCTTGACCAACCTTTATTAAATTTAAATTTGAATCTGTAGTAAAGTTTTCACCCCTACCATCAGGATTAAAACTCTCTGTTGTGTGAGTGTGATAAATCAAAATCAAAGGTTTTTTAGGATCAAGCTTTCTCTTTTTAGGCGGATCGGATTTTGCTTCCTCTACAATATTTATAGTAGTTTCTTCTTTTTGTTGAGATGAATTATTTATTATTTCCTCCCCTTGAATTTCTTCTTCATCCTTCTCCAACGTAGTCTCTGACCTCGGTATAACAATAACTGGTCCATTTTCCTTTATAGCCAAAATTTGTTGTTCAACCTCTCCCATAATCGGAATACCACTTATTAATAACGTTTTATAATCTAAAAAATCAATTCCAGTCAAGTTTTTTGTTATTATTGAAAACCAATTTATGTCCTCTTCATCCTCTTCTTGATATATAGAAAGCATCGGTGTCGCTTGAACTAAAAGGAATTGATATGTATTTATTTTGTATTTTGAATTAAAAAATATTAGCATAATAGGTAAAATATGACTTAATAATGTTTTTATTACAACAAGAAATACTCCTATCTTACCTAAAGATTCTAGTATTGATATCCAATTTAACCTCTTATGCATACCCATCTTCCCCTTTATAATTTACTCTTAATATTTATATGTTTAAATTTAAAGTAATAAAACAAAAAAAAGACACCTTATCGGTGTCATTTTAATGGATGTATTTATTAATATCCTTTAGTTCAATTCCTGGATGCACAGCAATATTAATAGCATTTGCTATAACCTTTGAAATATCTTCAATCAAACTGTCGATTTCCTTAGGTGTTACCATAAGATCACCAATATAGGGATTTAGTATTTGTCTTATCAAGGCATATTTTTCATCTTTATTAACATTTTTAAGCATATTATAAAAATCTTTATCCTTCGATGTCTGTTTAATTAAAGAATCTATCATAAGATCTATAGTATCGTTGGCAAGAGTTGCTGCATCTACAACGGTTGGAACACCAATAGCTATTACCGGAATCCCTAAAGTTCTTTCAGATAATTCCATTCTTCTGTTTCCAACGCCTGAACCTGGGTTTATACCTGTATTGCCGATTTGAATTGTTGTTACAACCCTTTCCATTTTCCTAGATGATAATGCATCTATGGCTATAACAACATCAGGCTTTACCTTTTCTACTACTCCCTGAATTATTTCTGCAGTTTCTATTCCAGTTATTCCTAAAACCCCTGGCGAAATTGCACAAACAGGATTGATTCCTTCCTCTAAGTATTGGGGCATATATTGTTTTAAATGCCTTGTTACAAATAATTTTGATACAACCTTAGGACCTAATGAATCGGGTGTTACATTCCAATTGCCAAGTCCAACTACTAGCACAGTCCCATCCTTTTTTAAGTTTATTAGATTTACTAATTGTTTAGCCAAAGATTTACCTAGTCTATCGTGAAATTCCGCATCGTAGTGCCTAATTTTAGGCACCTCCATTGTAATATAACTTCCAACAGGCTTCCCAATAATTCTTGCTCCTCGCTCATCTAATACTTTAACGATAGTTATTTTTATATCTTCATCATCATGGTTAATATCTACCGCAACACCAGGAACTTCTCTATTGCTACCCTCTTTATAGATTTCCCTTGCTTCTATTGCAAGATCAGTTCTGATATTAAACATGGAACCACCCTCTTTTAACTTAATTCTATTTATAGATTTCCCATAATATTTTTTCATATACTATTTATACCTTTAAACAAAAATATTGGACAAAAACAATATATTTTTCTGTCAATATTTTTTAAAAATGTCACCTAAAAATAATAAAAAATTAAGTTAATTATCGCATAAAAATGTCACTTTTAA
>JAOAEI010000249.1 GCA_026416875.1 Caloramator sp. | reverse complement strand
CAAAAATCCTTATCTTCAGCCTTTGCACCCTTTAAATATATTGTGTTTTTATCTTGAATAACCCTGATTGCCCTACCACTTACTACTCCTAAATAACTACTGTCATCATCAATATTCCATCTAAAACATTGCCCACAATCAAATATATGTCTTATATTAAAATCCTCTACATCGTTTATAACTAAACCTTCACTATACTCATCAAAATAATACACAAAAATCACCTATCCTTTAAAACTTTTGTATATAACTGTTACCCTATCTACATTTATACCTGTCATGTATTCAATGTCATTTTTTATTCTATCTATAATTATATTTGCCATTTCATCTAGTTTACATAATTTTTTTATAACTAAACCTATCTCTACTTTTATACCCTCTTGATTTTTTTCTACCTTTATTGAGTTTACCAATAAATCTTTAGTAATATCATTTATAACATATACAACTATCTGCTTTATAACCCTTTCACTTATTGTATATTTTCCTAAATAACTAAAGCTTGGTCTTACAATTGTCTTTTCCAAACTATGCTTTTTATTATCCTTAATTATTA
>JAOAEI010000248.1 GCA_026416875.1 Caloramator sp. | reverse complement strand
TACATTTTTTCACTTTCATAAGCTTCTCCCATTGCAGCTTCAAGTAAATTTTCTGCAGTAGTTTTGTTAAGCTTTAAGAAATCATTAAAAACTCGTCTTGCATGGGCCTTTTCGTTATCAGATGTTTCATTAAAAACAGAAGCGATAAATTCATACCCTTCCTCCTTTGCCTTTTCAGCAAAAAAGGAATATTTGTTTCGAGCCCTAGATTCACCAGCAAACGTTTTTAATAGGTTTTGCTCTGTTTTACTTCCCTTTAAGTTCATTAAATCACTCCTAAAACAAATTACAATAACATAATATGCAGAATCAATATTTTTGACACAAAAAAAGAGCCCATAGGGCTCTTAAAATTTTTTAAATCTGATTTTACATACCATTAAATAGGATAATAACAGCATAAAAATTGCAGAAATAATATTATGAGGTAATGATATTGCAATTAGATTGTCAATTGCAAGGAAAAAGCCTGCAAAGGTGATGGGGACCCCAATAAAATAGTTATTAAATGGTGTTACATTAAACCTTGCTAATCTATATGCGCCAGCTATTGGAAAAAT
>JAOAEI010000247.1:291-568 GCA_026416875.1 Caloramator sp. | reverse complement strand
GACCAATTGAAATCACTACGGCATCCATGTCTTGAATACCTTGTGACTTCAAAGCTTTCTCATCAGTTGCATCGAGTCGAACAGCAACTGTAACAGAATCTTTGATTTCTTCAACTTTATCGAAATCATTATCTATTGCCAAAACTTCCGCACCTTTTTCGGTAAGGTGCTTTGCCAAATTCATTCCAAAATCTCCAAGTCCGATTATTGCAATTTTCTTTGCCACTTTTGTTTCTCCTTAAACTGTTGATATATATTCAGATGGATAGTCGTATTT
>JAOAEI010000247.1:0-281 GCA_026416875.1 Caloramator sp. | reverse complement strand
ATGATAATGAGAAAGCAATTTTGATGAAAGTTCTGTGAATAATATCATCAGGAATTTGTCTCTTAAAAACTTCAATTTTCTTCTTACCACGAATAAAATCATAAATTGCTAATAAACTAAGAAAAGTTGTTGTTGTTTTAATACCGCCTCCAGTTCCACCAGGTGATGCACCAATAAACATAAGAAGAATGTAAACCAATGATGTTGCAATTAATAATTCATTGATTGGAATTGTATTGAAACCAGCAGTTCTTGTTGTTATGGACTGGAAAATGGAAGCA
>JAOAEI010000246.1 GCA_026416875.1 Caloramator sp. | reverse complement strand
GGTAGAGGGATATAATGGAGATAAAATATTTTACATAGTTGCACCTGATGATTCAATGAAGGGTTTTAGAATATCAAAAGGTGATAAGGTTATGGTTTATCTTAACCATGAAATGGAAGAAAATGCTATTTATTTGATAGAAGTAGAAGGAAAGAGGATGATAAGACATATAAGAAGGTTAGATGCCAATAATGTACTTTTCCTATCACAAAATAATGACTTAAAAACTGAAACAAGGGACATAAAATCATTTAAAATAATAGGAAGATGTATAAAAAATGAGTTTGATTTATAAAATAAAAATAACCTAGTTACAATCTAGGTTATTTTTATTAAAAAAAATTTATATTTTATAGACACAAATTTATTGAAATTTTATAAAAAATGAATTATTATAGAAAGAAAATTACATTGAAAGGAAGTGAATGTATGCAAGAAAAACGTGAAAACTGGGGAAGTAAATTAGGACTTATTTTAGCTATGGCAGGAAATGCAGTGGGTTTAGGGAATTTCTGGAGATATCCTTACCAAGCTGCAACAAATGGTGGAGGAGCTTTCATGATACCATAC
>JAOAEI010000245.1 GCA_026416875.1 Caloramator sp. | reverse complement strand
TTCTATAGAAAGTATTATCAATTCATAAATATTTTATTACATAAGACAAATATTTTCAATATTTTTAATCAAAATTTAATGAATAAGCCAAAGGGCTTATTCATTTTCATCTTTATTTTCTTCGCCATTATTGAATTTTTCATTAAAAGTATTCTTTAAATCATCAACAGTATCCTTTATATTTTCCTTTACTTCCTCAACCTTTTCTTTAACTATGTCTTCAACAACTTCTACCCTGCCGTCTGGCCTTTCTATTTCTATTTTGACTTTGGAGACTACAGCTGCTATAGCTCCAACTGCAATTAATGCTGGACTAAATAAACTTAATGCACCGGCAGCTATTCCAGCAGTAACTGGAATGTCCACAAGAACTCTTTCATCTTTTTTTACTTTTATTCTATTTACATTTCCCTTTTTTATTATTTCCCTTATTGTTTCAACCAAATCGTTGCTAAATTCTGAAATTTGTGCCCCTAATTTTTTCTGGTTTTGCTCAATATAAATCAAAGAATCGATTACATTACCGTTGTGTCTTTCAAGAATTTCTTTTGCCTCAGCATATCCTATACC
>JAOAEI010000244.1:268-573 GCA_026416875.1 Caloramator sp. | reverse complement strand
ATTGTGGAGGAACTTAATATGACAAAAAAAAGTGAATCCTTTGAAAATATGATGAATAAATTAGAGGATCTTGTGAAAATTATGGAAAGTGAGCAGTTAAGCTTAGAGAAATCCATGAAACACTATGAAGAGGGTATTAAGCTTTGCAATAAGCTGTATAAAGCTTTAAATGATGCTGAGAATAAGGTAAAAATACTTATTGATAATAAAGAAGAAGATTTTTTGAATAATGAGGAATAAAAATGGATATAAAAAAGTTAAAAGAGGAAGTGGAAACTTTCTTAAAGCAATATTTTGAATCTAAG
>JAOAEI010000244.1:0-258 GCA_026416875.1 Caloramator sp. | reverse complement strand
TACAGTATTAATTTAGGCGGTAAAAGGATTAGACCTATATTAATGCTTCTGGTTTATAACATGTACAATAAGGATTATAAAGAAATTTTACCTGTAGCTGCAGCTATAGAGATGATTCATACATATTCATTAATTCATGATGATTTACCCTGCATGGATAATGATGATTTTAGAAGAGGAAAACCTTCTAATCATAAAGTTTTTGGAGAGGCAATAGCTGTGCTTGCAGGAGATGCTCTTTTAAATGAGGCTGTAAGC
>JAOAEI010000243.1:327-576 GCA_026416875.1 Caloramator sp. | reverse complement strand
GGATATAATGGCTGGTTCATATTCATTTGATGTAGTTTCAGAAGTAAATATGCAGGAAGTGGATAACGCTGTAAATCAAGCTAAAAAAGAAATTGAACAGGGATATGATTTTAAAGGAAGTAAAACTGAAATAGAAGTAAAGGATGATGAAATAAAAATAACTTCTGATGATGAATATAAGCTAAAATCCGTAATCGAAATTTTAAAGGCAAAATTCATCAAAAGAGGAATATCTCCAAAAGCTTTGGA
>JAOAEI010000243.1:0-317 GCA_026416875.1 Caloramator sp. | reverse complement strand
CAGTAAGGCAGACTGCCAAAATTGTTAAAGGCATTTCAAAGGAAAAGGCAAAGGCTATTGCTGCTGAAATAAAAGCCAGCAAGATAAAGGTTCAAGCTCAGATAATGGAAGATCAATTAAGAGTTTCTGGTAAAAATAAAGATGATCTTCAGCAAACAATTGCATTATTAAAATCTAAGGATTTTGGAATAGAACTTCAATTTACAAACTATAGATAAGGTTAAATTTAGACTAAACTGCCTAGTAGCAGTTTAGTCTTTTATAGCTGCTTTGTACAGGTTATAATAGATTTTGCAAAAAAAGGGGGGATATAATGC
>JAOAEI010000242.1 GCA_026416875.1 Caloramator sp. | reverse complement strand
GGTATGTATTTGGATATTGAATTTTTGAGCCTTGAGTGACATCTGCCCGACAATATCTTTGATAAGTCCGGATAAGTCTGTACTCCTGGGCTCTATTTCAAACTCAAACTTGCTCAGGCAGGAGAGGTCGATCAGATCATCAACCAGGCGCAGCAGCCTTTCACTGGCTCCTTCCAGATAATGGACTGAAGTATTGAAGACTTCGCGGTCTGTCCCTTTTGTTTTTAGTAGGTCAATATACCCCATAATGGTAGTTAGAGGGGTTTTTAACTCATGGGATACATTTGTTACAAACAACCGCTGCTTTTCCTGCAAAAGGCGGAGTTCGGTAATATCATTTAAGATAAGTACGGCACCACCTTCTCCATCTAGCATCAGAGGTGTAGCACACACGAGCAGATTTCTTGTATTGGAATTTATTTCGGTTACGGTACGGGAATTTTGGGTGCTGACTTTCCGGGTCAAAGAGTCAATTTCGTTTTCCAGTACCGCCTGCTCACAGATGATAGAACGTGCCCTTTGATTAATTGCAATAATCTCACCTTGATGGTTAAAGGCAACCACTCCTTCCCCCATAC
>JAOAEI010000241.1 GCA_026416875.1 Caloramator sp. | reverse complement strand
GCTCCATGAATAATCCTCAGCCTTTTCCACAATTCCTGCCCTTATAGGATTTCTACTTATATATCTAAAAAGCCAATAAAGATATGCCTCATCTTCAACAATTTTAGCATTATACCTATTTTCAAACACATGACCTCGCCTTCCATGCTTATCGTTATAATATTTGCTATAAACATTGTTGATATTATGCATCACTTTACTTAATGGAGTTTCATTACATTTTATCATTAAATGATAATGATTACTCATAATGCAATATGCTAATACTTCATAATCAAACTTTATCAAATAATCCCTAAGCTGAATTATAAAAAACTTTTTATCAGCATCGTCAGCAAAAATATGCTCTTTGTTATTTCCCCTATTATAAACATGATAAATAGCTCCTCTATATTCTATTCTCCTTGCTCTTGCCATGCTATCACCTCCACCCTTAATTATTCCCAAAACAAAAAAACTTAAACTTAAGTGCCAGGCACTTAAGTTTAAGTTTTTTATATTCTTTCCCTCGGTGTATAGTGGGTATGGAGCAGGTGATGGGCCCCTCTACCGCCTATTTCACCCATATATTCCTTATAC
>JAOAEI010000240.1:263-584 GCA_026416875.1 Caloramator sp. | reverse complement strand
ATATAAATGCTCAATACAATTATTGACAATTATATGGCCCTTGAATAAAAATCTGTTCTATATAAATTTATTTAATAAAAAATTATATTAATGGTAAGTACAGAGCCTTTAATCAGGCAGCAGCATAAAAATCACTGTTTTTCTGTGACTGTAATTGTCTATCAAAGAATAATAAATAACTGTGTGTATGTGAGCAGGTAAATTCTTTAATAGATTTGTTTATGTAAATAATTGACGTACAAATTCAAGTATAAATAATATAACAGAGTTTATAATAATATTCAATATTTATTAGAAAAGTTATCCACAAAAAATCTGAAA
>JAOAEI010000240.1:0-253 GCA_026416875.1 Caloramator sp. | reverse complement strand
GTACATGATAGTTGCCGGGATAACTGCAGATTAATATTTGTTTATAAAGCTAAAAATAAGGAATGGGGGTGTTGATAGTGTTAAGACCATTTCAACCCAATAGAAGACAAAGAAAAAAGGAACATGGTTTCAGAAAGAGAATGTCCACTTCAAATGGAAGAAAAGTTTTGAAAAGACGCAGATTAAAAGGTAGGAAGGTGCTTTCAGCATAAGACCGCATACTTGTGGTCTTTTTGTTTATAATGCTTAGGAA
>JAOAEI010000023.1 GCA_026416875.1 Caloramator sp. | reverse complement strand
GATCAACTCCATCCTTATAAGACCTCCCCTTGTATGTTACAGTAAGCGGAAGAACAATAATACCATTTTCTTCGATCATTTCTTTTGATAAGTCTGCTGTGCTATCTGTTACAATTACTATATTCCCCATAAAAACCTCCTTATTCACTTCATATTTGGAAAGCCTAATTGTCTTAAAGCCTCGAACATAATTATAGCTGCTGAATTTGACAAGTTTAAAGACCTATCTGTAGTCTCAACCATTGGAATCCTTATTAAATTATCCTTTAAAAGTTCTCTTATGTAATCTGGCACTCCTGAAGATTCCCTTCCAAAAATGATAAAATCTCCTTCCTTATACTGAACATCTGTATAAAGCTTTGATCCCCGAGTTGTTGATAAGAATATCCTTTTCCCTTTATGTTGTTCATAGAATTCTTCAAAACTTTCATAATAATGAACATCTAAATCTTTCCAATAATCCATACCAGCTCTTTTTAAGTATTTGTCAGTAAGAAGGAATCCTAATGGTTTTATTAAATGGAGTGAGGAATTTGTTAAAACACAGGTTCTCCCAATATTGCCTGTATTTTGAGGAATTTCAGGCTGATATAGAACTATGTTTAAATTCAACATTATCCCTCCTGAGTTCTTTTAATCTTATTTTAACAGTCATTTAAAATTTATTCAAGTTTTGTTCTTTATATATAAAAGGCACCCAAAAAGGATGCCTTTTAGAATTATTTTACAATATTCTTTTCATTCCAAAGTTCTTCTGCAACCCTTGCCCATTCCTCTGCATAATACTTTAATTTTTCAGAAAGTTCATCTACAGTTTCATCATCGTTTAATTGCGTTGAATATGCATTAGTTTCATGAACCATTTCTTTAAGGGCATTAGGATTATCAATCAATGGGCATGGCCTTAGTTGATTTTCATTAAATGGTTGTCTACTTCTATATGCCTTAAACAAAGGTGATTGCAATACCTCTAAAAGGGAGTGATCTTTTATATTCATATTTGAATAATGAATAAATGCACAGGGTTCGCAATCTCCATTTGCATTAATATGGAAATACCTTCTTCCACCTGCTATACATCCGCGTGAAAATTCACCATCATTCCAAAAATCCAAAACAAATATAGGATCATTTGCCCTAATTTCGTTAATTCTCTCATACATGTATTTTCTCTGTTCTGGAGTTGCCATAAAGTTAACATCACTATCCTTACCAACAGGAACATAAGTAAAATACCAACCAAATCTACATCCCTTTTCAATCATAAGATCTATATATTCTTGTGAAGCAACGGTTTCCGTATTGTATCTATGATAAGTAGTCGAGAAACCAAAAACACATCCTGCTTCCCTTAATATATCCATAGCCTTCATAACAGCCTTAAATGTGCCTTTTCCTCGCCTCATATCTGTTTCTTCTTCAAAGCCTTCTATACTAAAGGCTACTGCAAAATTTCCTACCCTTTGCATTTCCTTTGCAAATTCTTCATCTATTAATGTTCCATTTGTAAAGGATAAAAATGCACAGTCATCATGCTTTTCACATAGTTTGATTATATCATTCTTTCGTATTAAGGGCTCTCCGCCTGAGAAAATATACATATAGATTCCAAGCTGTTTACCTTCTGTTATAATTCTATCAAGGGTTTCAAAATCTAAATTCCATGTTTTATACATACCTGCCCAGCATCCAATGCAATTTAAATTGCAGGCCGAAGTTGGATCCATTAAAATAGCCCATGGTATATTGCAGTCATATTTCTTCTCGTTTTCAAGCTGCATTGGGATGCCAAAAAAGGTCGCATTTAAAAAATAGTTTATACCGATCTTTTCTCTTACGTTAGGATGCGTTTCAGTTAAAAGCTTATATGCATACTTATACCAATTGCTATCTTTGTCATCTAGGTATTTTTTTATGGATGCAATATATTTCCTATCTTGTTCCCTTATAACTATTTTTTCTGCCCAATTTATTAACCTTGGTAAATTCTTTTCCGGTTCTTTTAAAACGTATTTCACAACTTCCTTTATTGCTGCCTCTCCTAATCTTGTCTTAGCCAAATTCATTGTAATACCCCCTTTACCCTTACTATTAAATACTTATTACAAAAGATTAAAAAAAATTCCATATATAATTATACACCTATTTGTTAAAATTGTATTTTTTTAGCAGATAAATTAACATAAAAAATAGCACAATAAATTTGTGCTATTTTAAAAATCTATTAATTATTTTATTTCTATAAATCTTAACTGCCTTTTGAGGACATAACTCATGGCAGCAAAAACATCTTATGCAAGTTCTATAGTCAACATGCGGCTTATTATTTTGCATTTTAATTGACTTTGGTGGGCATACATCATAACATCTGTTGCATCCTACACAAACATCATATTGGAAAACTGGTCTTGGTGAAAGATAATATGTTAAAAATTCCTCTACTCTTTTAGGCACTCTTCCTCTGAAAAAGTTAACACTCTTTGTATTAGGAAGCTTATATTTTAATATAAAATTATTTATATCCTCACCTAAAAATTCTATATCCTCAATTTTTCCTGTGCACAAATTTCTTACAACGGCTCTTTGAATTGTAGGAACATCTTTAGGATTTATTCCCATAACATATGATCCAGCAATATCTAAATAATATGGATTATAGGATGCCAGTATAAGACCTGTTTTTTTAGGCACTCCTGCTGTTGGGCCATCACCTTCCATGCCAACAATACCATCGATTATAGAAAAATGAGGCTTAACTGTTTCACAAATATCAACAAGCAAGTTAGAAAAGTCCTTTATATCTGGCATTTTTAAGTGATATTCAGCTTTATAAATTCCTGGTATCATTCCAAATAAAACTTTTACAGCACCTGTATATAAAGCCATACCGTGGGTTTTTAATTTAGAAATAGTGATTACTTTATCACATTCAAAGGGTGGTTTTATCATGTTTAGTTTCTTTACAATACAGCCTTCAGATGTTAAAAAATCATCTGTTCGGCAGTCATAATTTAATTTTGCTCCGGAATTTTTTGCTGCTTCTTCAATACCACAAACTTTATAAAGGGATTTCAAAACCTTTTCGTTGTAAGGTCCTCCTGGGCTATCTCCAATGATAACATCACAGCCATAATCAATCAGTTTTTTAGCAACTGCTTCCACTACCATTGGATGGGTTGTCGCAGCTTCATCAGGATGCTTTTTCATAACAAGATTAATTTTTAAAAAGACTTTATCATTTTTTTTTACAATTTTATCTATACCACCAGCTAAATCAAAAATTTTGTCAATTGCCCTATAAACCTCTTCCTTACTATAATTTTCACATTTTGATAAAAATACCTTTTCCATAACTGCCCCCTTATAAGATATATTCTTCAATAAATTTTGCTATACCGTCATTATCATTAGTATCTATAATTAAATCTGCAGAATTCTTTAATTCTTCCGTTGCATTGCCCATAGCAATTCCAAGACCTGCAAATTCTATCATTGATATATCATTTTCATTGTCACCTATACAAATTACTTCATCATTTTTTAAATTATAGTAGTTTGCTAATATCTTAACTGCATTACCTTTTGACGTATTCTCCGCCATAACTTCAAAATTATTATCAAATGAAGAAAAAACAGAAACATCCATGTTATTTTTTATATGTTCTTTAAGCTTGAAAAGCTTACCCAATTCATCTGACATAACAACAATTTTAAGGATATCATTATCTTCTATTGCACCATACAAATCCTTAACTATTTCAACTTTTACCCTTTCATTCTCAGGTATTTGCTGATTCCATAAAGTATAGTTTTTTGATGAATAAATTAACTTTGTAGAGTAAATCGTATCTTCAGTAAAGACATGAGGTATAAATCCTTCATTTTCAGCAAGCTGAATTATTTCCTTTGCCCTTTCCTTTGGTAAACATTTTTTATATATAATTCTGTCTTCATCTTTTTCTCTTATATAAGCACCATTAGAAGCAATAATAGGGGCTTTAGTTCCAATTAACTTGGCATAAAATAAAGCGGAAGTAAAAATTCTTCCTGTGCATACTACAAGCTTAATACCTTTTTGATCCGCCTTTTTTAAGGCCACCTTAGTTCGTTCCGTTATCTCCTTATTACTGTTTAATAACGTCCCATCCATGTCCATTGCAATCATCTTATATCTCATTTCGTTGCCTCCTCAGTCAATATATTCTACATCAAACCTTTTAATAAATCTATCTAATATTTTAATAAATTTATTTGAAAATAACATACTAAATATGACGTTACCAATGGCGTGCATAAAATCAAATACTAAACTACTTGCTACTCCAACTAAAATAGCATTAATAGACAATGGGCGAATAAATCCTACAATAAACCACATATCTAAAATTACTCCGTAAATAAACCCCCATAAACCACAAAAAATCGTAAATATAATTATGTTGTATTTTCTTATAAATTTTCTTAAAAGGCCGAAAAATACCCCACATAATCCCCATCCGAGCATTTGCCATAGAGTCCATGGCCCATGTCCTAAAAAAAAGTTTGATATAAAAGCTGATAATACTCCTACAACAAATCCCTCAATAGAACCTAATGTATAGCCTGCAACTGCAACAATAAAAGTAGTAGGTTGAATATTAGGAATACCGGCAAAGGGAATTCTAAAAATCCCCCCCATTGCAGCCATAGTTGATATTACCGCTAATTTTTTTGCATCTGTCCCTTTAAATTCAAACAATAAGAAAAAGTAAATAATAATTAAAAGAGCAGATATTGTTATTGTAAAATTTAATCCAATATTATAGTAAGTCGAAATTATAATTAGAGCTATAAAAATAATCAAAAATAGTCCATTGATTAAATTTTTCATATTATCACCATCAAGCATTAGTTATTCTTTTTAGTAATTCTATCCCTTCCCTAGAATTAACAACTTTTATTTTATCTTTAAAAATTCTTGAAACCTGAGGAGAATAATATATAGCATCATAAAGTATATCTAAAGTTTTCCCATATGCAACAATTTCGCCTTGGTGCATTATCATTGTTGAATCACAAAAATCACCGACAAAATCGCTATCATGGGTTATTATTATAATTGATTTACCTAGGGAGGCATATTCTTTTATAAAATTACCTATTTCTATTTTATGAAAAATATCTATCCCCCTGGTTGGTTCATCTAAAATCAAAATATCCGGTTTTGTTATAACCGTGCATGCAATAGCAAGCCTTTGTTTCTGTCCTCCACTTAAATCCCTTGGATTTTTTCCCATAATTTCATATAAATCAAATTTTTTCAATAACTCTATTACTTTTTCTCTATCAAATTCACCAATATTTCTTATACTGTAAGCAACTTCATCAAATACAGTATCTCTACCAAAATACAATGTTGGGTTTTGGGCCAAGTATCCAATACTTTTTACTCTTTCAATATTACTCAAACTTTGTATTTCCTTACCATTTATAATTACTTTACCTTTAAACTTCTTTATTAGACCAACTAAGATTTTTGATAGGGTTGTTTTTCCTGCTCCGTTTTGCCCCATTATACCTAATATTTCACCTTTGTGTAAATTAAAATTGATATTCTTTAGGACAGCTTTATTGGGGTTATACTCAAAATTTAAATTATCCACTTTTAAAATTTCATCATTAAAACTTTTTAAATTTCTATTACTTGGATTAGATATGTTAAAATTTGCTATTAATTTTTTTGCCTCTTTAATATTTAACGGAAGAGTTTTGAAGCCGGCCTCTTTAAAAATCATAGATATCTTCGGTAGAAAATTAATTTTATTTATATAAATATTTATATCATCTTTACTAATTTGATTAATTATTTTCCCATTTTCCATAATCAATATTCTATCAGCCATATCAAAACACTTTTCCAATCTTTGTTCAACTAAAATCACTGTCTTTCCCATATCCTTATTCAATTTATTTATGGAATTTAAAATTTCATCAGCAGAAATTGGATCAAGCTGAGATGTTGGTTCATCTAATATGATTATATCTGGATCCATTGCTACAACTGAAGCTATTTCTACCTTTTGCCTTTCCCCACCAGAAATATCATTTACTGATTTTTCCTTTATAAAATCTAAATTAAATAAATCACTCACCTCAGCAATATTTTTTTTCATTCGTCTTATATCCATATTCAAATTTTCCATTCCAAAGGCTATTTCCCTTTCGATGGAATTATAAACGCTCTGTTTTTCAGGATCTTGAAAAATAAAACCAACAGTCTTAAATAGCTCATTTTTTGATACTTCACTTATATTTTTATTTTTAATAAGGACTTCCCCCTTAATTTTTCCTCCATAAAAATTTGGAATTAGCCCATTTATTGCTCTTAAAAGCGTAGACTTTCCACATCCTGAAGGTCCTATAATCAATATAAATTCACCTTCATTTATAGTCAAATTTATGTTTTGAAGGGATGGCCTTGAAGTTTCAGGATAATAATAGGTAAAATCTTTAATTTTTATCGCTTCCATTAATCCACCACCAATTTATTATTACTAATGAATAAAAAATAAGTAAAATCATTACATCATACATTGTAACCCCTTTTAATGGATTATCAAATTCAGGGAAAAATTTAAATGAATTATATCCTAAAATTTGATATGCTGTTAATAGTATAATTAAAATAATACAGATTAAAATTATAACATAATCCCTAAAAGTAAAATTTTGATTTCTATAACTGCTTCTTTTACTAATTCCATATCCTCTTGAATACATAGCCTCTGCCAATTCTAAAGAATCCTCAAGGGATGATAAAAATAGGATATTTACTACTTCACCATAGGATTTTATTCTTTTATAAAAGCTTCCTTCAAATGTATTCCCTCTGAGAAATTCTATTTCCTTTATGTTACTAATCTGATTTGTTAAACTAAAGCTTAGCCGATATACTAAGCTCATAACCAATGAGGATTTACCAAATATTTTCGATATGATATTAAATGCATCGTCCGGATTTATTATTTGATTCCCAAAGGCAAAGGTAATCATGATTGAAATCAGTCTCGATGTCATAAACAATGAATAATAAAATGACTCCAAAGTTATAAAAAAGTCTCCAAAAATAAAAATTCTTGTCCCTCCATTTTTATTTACCAATAAATTAAAAATAATGATTATAAGTGCAATAAATACCGAAAATCTAAAAAAAACAAAAATTTCTTTACATATTCCATTAACTTTAGAAAGTAATATTAATGAAGTTAAAATAACTGTCAAAATTAAAATATTATTTACCAAAAGAAATCCTATTATATAAGTCAAAATTAATATTATATTAGTTAAAGTATTAAATCTTTGAATAAATTTACCGCTTGAAAAATTCAACATATGTATCACCTTTATAATAAGATGGGTGGAAAACCACCCATCATTTGATTTCTATATATTTGCTTTCACTTCTTATATATGCTGGTTTACCGTCAGTATTTTTTTCAGCATAAACCTTATATGTTCCCGTTTTATCTAATAATATAGTTGCTATTCCTTCCTCATTAGTATTAATTCTATTTTCTCCAAAGTAAACTATTGCATCCTTTACTGCACTACCTTCCGAAGTCACTCTAACCTGAATTTCTGAGTTTAACTTAACTTCACCAAGAATCTCTATAGTTAATGGTTTGATACCCCAATCTCCGTAATAGACTAATATTTTATCATTATTTTCTATTGCATAATCCGCCATTCCTGAGTTTGGTTCGGTATAATTAACCATATACATCCAGCCATCCCATCCGCCAAAGGATCTATTTCTTATTCCTGCTATTTCATCTATAAAAGGTGCTCCATAATCATAATTTGCATTAAAATTAATGTTGTTTTCTATCAATGCTCTAACTAAAGCAGAATAGGCAGAAGGCTTTCCTGTAACATAGCTTTTTCCTTGAAGGTCATAAACAATTTTATTTCCAGTTCTCACATCAGCATCAACAATAGTTTTATCCGGTGCTTCTACTCTAACCTTTACTATATAACTTTTTTCTACAGGTTCAAGATTTCCAAATAGGATTTTTAAAACTTTACCGTTTTTCTTTAATATTAATCTATAATTAAAATTCTTTAAATCTATATTCTTTGTAAATTTAATGAGCCCATTGTTGCTTTTAGCAATAAATATGTTCTTTTCTCCATTTATTAAAATATTTGCTTCATCGTAAAAGTCAGATTTTATTATAAAATCAATCTGCTTTACATCCTTAAAATAGGAGGAATAGAGAATACTATATTTTAAATCCTCCGCTCTGTTAATCGCCTTATAGTAATTTCCCCTGATGCAAGTAATACTTTTATATGCATTTTTCTTATTTACATAGCTTAATAGGCTTCTTACAACTTGATTTGTAGCTATATCATCAACTTTGCCACTTTTAATATGTCTAAAACCGCCAGTCTTGTCCTTGTATAATAACAATTCATTTATAATGTTTCTATTGTTAATCACATATTTTGATAGATCATCTCCTGCTGATACAGCAGCCTGAAGAATCCAAGCAAGTGTTTCTGCGGTTTGTTGTTCTTTAGATAGCTTCTTTAAATTATTCTTCAGATAATGTAAAGCTTTAGAAACAGATGAGGAATTTTTATTCCTACCTGCCATAGTCAAAGCTGTTACAGCCATAGCAGTAATATCTATATCGCTTTTGCCTGATATAATTAGTGGAAAGCCTCCATCATTATTTTGATTTTTTTCTAAAAATGAAATTGCAGAGCTTTTATCGTAATTTTCATTTATCGTTTCTAAAGCAATAATGCTCCATATATGACCATTTAAAAAACTTTCATTTGTTCCATTAATCATATCTTTAAATTTACCATTAGAAAGTTGAGAAGACTTTAATATTTCAATTAAGTCTATTCCATTAAAATTTCTTGGATCATATCCAGAGGCAGAAATAGTTAAAATATGCTTTGCATAACTTGTTGTCCAATTATAGGAAAGTTCTTTTAATATGTCATCATTTTTGAAATCGATATATCTTTTCCCATTAAATTTCATGTTGTCCAATTTATATCCTGCCATAGCAAGTGCAATTGCATCCCAATCTTGTATGCCTTTTGTTTTTGATTTTGTTATTAAATACTTCAAAGAAGAGTTAAGAGCAGTTTTGACATCGTTAAAATTATTTTTAGAACTTGCAATTACATCAAAATTTAAAGATAACATAAAAACAATAATTAAGAATAAACTTATTATTTTCTTTCCGAAATTTTTCATTTTTTATCCCCCTTACTTATGGTGCTAAATCTTTAATTGTCCATCCTTTATAATCAAAATTTAATATGTCTCTGTCCTTTAAAATAATATCTTTTGCACCAACTTTTGTTTTTTTACCATTCAAATAAACAAACCAGTCGTAACCTAAAATCCCTTTTTGCACATCTTCATTAGATAGCTCATTTTGAGGAATGGAGGCAATTCCATTAATTTCTTTAATAAAACCTCCAACTTCATATACATTTGCATTTTCTTTTAATATTTGTAATGCATTTTTCCCTGGAAAAGTTTTTATCATTTTATCAAAAATTATATCTTTAGTTCCTTCTTTTGATATAATCAGCCTAATACTAATCTCTTTTTTCTCTACATTAGTTGAAGCTTTTATTTCTTTTTTAGTTTCTTGAATTTCTTTACTGCCTTTCTTTACTTCTTCAGCATTTATTTTAATTTTGTCTTTTTTATAATTTAACTCCTTATTTGTATCTAATGTTAATGTTGAACTGATATTTTCTTTGGTGTTATCGACATTTTGACTTTTGACACTGACACAAGAAATAAATAAAATAGTAATTAGAACTAAACTTAACAATTTTTTCATAAATTCACCCCCTTTCTTCATCAGAGGGAAAACAAAAAAGCCCGGAAAGGGCTTATAGACATAAGCTTTCCCTTCCCTCCGAAGGTTATGCTCTTAATATACAGGCAGGTTTCCTGGCTCGTGGATCATCTTACTCCCTGGCCTTCCCGTTAAGGTGGCTCTTCAGGTTTCATACCCACTTACAGTAGCGGGGGCTGCAGCGGATTTTCACCGCTTTCCCTTTTAACCCTTATAGGGCACCTGTATACTTATTAAGTTTCTTAATTTAATTTTATCATTCAAATACACTAATCACAATATTTATTTAATTCTGTCAACGTTATAAATCTTATAAATTTTGCCTTTCTCGATTGGCACTTATCTATTATCTTAAAATTAAACTTTTCAATCTCATCCTGCATATCCTCTAAAGTAACAAATACTACTCTTTTTGCTAACCTTGCAGTATGCTTAATTATATCTTCTTGCATTTTTTTTGTGGTAACAGATAAAACGCCGTAAGGCAAATCAACAATAGCTGCATCAAAATGTTCATTTATTTCTTTAATATCGCCTCTTTTTATAACATCTGGATAGTTGAAAAAATTTAGATTTTCCCTTGCTCCCTTTACAACCTTATAATTTATATCATATCCTTTTATATCTATTCCCATTGACAACGCCTCTAGAACTACTGTCCCAATTCCACAGCAGGGGTCAACTACCTTTAAATCGCTATTTTTCCCAACTGCTATGTTAACTAGTGCCCTTGAAACCCTAGATGTCAAGGAGTTACAGTATTGAACTAGTTTTTTATCATGAAAATGCCATATACCTTGATTTCTGAAAAGTTGACCTACTATCCACCTACCATCAAAATCTATAACTCCAATTTTAATTTCAGGATCATGAATAGCCACTTTGCCTTTGATAGCACTACCTATAATGCTTTCAACAAAATGCTTTTTGTTTAGATCCATTCTTTCAAATAAGCTTATATACTGAACTTTAAAATTATCATAACTGATTTTCCTATCTTTTATTACTTCTGCTAAATTTTCTATATCACTATCCTCAGCATCGATTTTTATACAATATTTAACATATGGACTTCTATTTACATCTATATAATCATCATAAAAAAAATATTTTTCCCTTAACTCTATTCCAAAAAGATGTCTAATCTCCATCTTGCAAAGTTCCTTTTCTCCATCCGGAAAGTTAACATAGTAAAAATACATATCTTCACCAACCCTAAATTATAATAAAAACAAATCCACCTTTAAGGTGGATAAAATGGTGCGGGCGAAGGGATTTGAACCCATACGCTTTTAGGCCCTAGATCCTGAATCTAGTGCGTCTGCCAGTTCCGCCACGCCCGCTTATTTCTAATAAAATTTTATCATTAACAATTTGAATTGTCTATATGATATCATTGTGACTCTATGACTTCTTCATCTTTCCTTTCATCAAGGGTAGTTTGAGAAACAACTTTTTTTGTCCCAATTCTAACCTTACCTTTTGCAGGTTTGTAATAATCCTTTGACAGTATTTCTTTTTTTATCAAGACACCATCTTTATAAACTTTTCTGTAGGTTATAGTTTTTACTCCATCTATGGGTTTTGCTTCAACGATTTTTTGTCCTACAGGAAGAGATGAATCCTTAATATACTCTGTTGTGGTAGGAATTCTTTCTAATATTTCGCTTTCAATTACTACTTTAATATTTGGGTTTTGATTAGCCCCATAAAAAACTACATTTACATAAGAGTTAGAAACCCATGCCTTTATATATATAGGTGCATTACTATTATTCTTAAACTTAAAGTCTATTGAACTTCCCGATATAGTTGCATCACGGCCAGGCGGAACATAGGAAACTTTGAGGCCATGGGGGCGTCTTTCAACTATATCAAAATTAGCTAATAAGGCTGCATTATAAACTGTAGTAGTAACCTGGCATATTCCACCTGCAAGTCCTGGAACTAATGTTCCATTTATTATTATAGGAGCTTCCTTGTATCCTTTCGAAGCTACCCTTGGCCCTAAAACCTTATTCATTGAAAATATTTCACCGGGCATAATAACAGTTCCATCTAAACTTTGTGCAGCTATCCTTAAATTGCCAGTTCTGTTGACATCAGAAGGATTAAATTTTGTAGAAAAGGCAGAAATCTTTTCTTTTATTTTTCTTAAATCAGAAGATTTTATTTTAGCTTCAACTTCTACTACTGGTATGTGTAAATCTTTATTTTCTTTACTTTGAATAGTTTCTAAAATAAGTTTTTTTAAATTTTCTTCGTCAACTTTAATTCCTTGTTCTTCATTAGTTATAATAAAATTTTTGCCGACTAATTTAATCGTTGCATCTTTAGGTGTCATATTGATTTCCTTGGAAATCATTTTAACAATTTTATCAACATTTGAGCCATCATAAGTAAGATTTAGCGTAATATTAATACTTGAATTTAACAGTTTTATTCTTTCAATAGTTTGTATAAAAATATTCCCTTTTTTTCCGATTAATAAAGCTTTATCCACAGCTTCTTCAATATTATATCTGACCTTTAAATCCTTAAAGGTTGTCTTAAAGACCCTATCTTTATAAGTAAATTTAATAGTTTTTTCTTGTAAAGGTTTATTAAATTTATTCTCTAAAAATCTTATTGCCTCTTCCCTAGTCATTTCTGATACATTTTCATTATTGATATAAATACCTTTAAAAATCTTATTATTAGTAGAACTTGTTTTCAAAAATGCTGATACAACAGGAAGAGAAATCAAAAGAAAAATAAATATTATAAGTGCAGCCTTAACGCCTTTACTCATATATGGTCCTCCTATAAAATCTTAAACTAAATTACTTTATTCTACATGAAACATAATTTTCCTTCTTATAATTTATTTTCAATAAAAAATTTACATAATTCTCTTAATTTACATAAATCACACTTGGGTTTTCTAGCAGTGCAAATTTTTCTTCCATGCCATATAAGCCAATGGTGTGCTCTAGACCAATATTCCTTTGGAATATTCTCCATGAGCTGTTTTTCTGTTTCTAATACATCATTAGCATTTGCTAGGCCTAATCTATTGGCAACCCTGAAAACATGTGTGTCAACAGCAATAGCATCCTTACCAAAGGCATTTGAAAGGACAACATTAGCGGTTTTTCTTCCAACCCCTGGTAGCTTTATTAGATCTTCCATTTTATCCGGAACGTTTCCATTAAACTGCTCAACTATAATTTTACTCGCTTCAATAATATTTTTTGCCTTTGTTTTATAAAGTCCACATATCTTTATATATTTTTCTAATTCTTCTGATTTTAACTTTACAATTTCATAAGGAGTATTATAATCTTTAAATAGCAAAACTGTTGCTTTATTAACCGTTTCATCAGTAGTTTGTGCTGATAATATAGTAGCAACTAAAAGTTCAAATGGTGAATTATAGTTTAATGCACATCCTAAATCCTTATATTCTTCTTCTAATATATTAATTATTTCCAAAATTTTATTCATATCATCACCTCTAAAAGAATAATATAAAAAGGGCTTAAAGCCCTTTTTATATTATTCCCATTCTCTTACCTACCTTTTCATAAATAGCAACTGCTTCATCAAGCATATCCTTAGTATGAGCTGCAGTAACAATATTTCTAACCCTTGCCTTTCCTCTTGGAACTGTTGGATAAGCTATACCTTGAGCAAAAAGACCTTCTTTGAATAATTCATCACTAAACTGCATTGCCTTAGCTTCATCACCAATTATAACTGGTGTAATTGGAGTCTCGCTCTTCCCTAAATCAAATCCTAAGGCAGAAAGCTTTTCCTTAAAGTATTTTGCATTATCCCAAAGTCTATCGACAAGTTCACTGCTTTCAGATAATATTTCTATTGCTTTTAATGCAGCCGCCGCTGCACCTGGAGTCATTGCAGTTGAGAAAAGGAAAGGTCTTCCTCTATGTTTCAACCAATCAATTAATTCTTTTGATCCAGCAACATATCCTCCAACAACTCCGATTGCCTTTGATAGCGTTCCTACCTGAACATCAACCCTTCCATATAATCCGAAGTGTGAAACAGAACCGCTACCATTCTTTCCTAATACACCTGAAGCATGGGCATCATCTACATAAACAAAAGCATCAAATTCCTCTGCAATTTCTACAATTTCTGGCAGCTTTGCTATATCTCCATCCATAGAAAATACTCCATCAGTTACAATCATAAACTTCTTATATTGCCCACTTTCATATGCTTCCTTTAAGTTTTTTCTTAAATCATCCATATCATTATGTTTATACTTTAATATTTTTGCACCTGATAATCTACAGCCATCTATAATACTTGCATGATTTAGTTCATCAGATAAAATTGCATCCTCTTTTGTCATTAATGCACTAACTGTTCCCATGTTACAGTTAAATCCTGATTGAAAAACTATAACCCCTTCAGTTTTTTTGAATTTTGCAAGTTTTTCTTCAAGTTCTTCATGAATATCTAAAGTTCCTACAATCGTTCTTACTGCACCGGCTCCTGCACCGTATTTCTCAGTAGCTTTAATTGCAGCTTCTACTAATCTTGGATCGTTGGCAAAACCTAAGTAATTGTTAGAAGATAAATTAATAACTTCTTTTCCATTAATAATACATTTAGGACCTGTAGGACCTGTAACAACTGGAAGTTTTCTGTAAACACCCTGGGCCTTTAGTTCCTCTAAATTTCTAACCAAATAATCATTTAATGTCTTGCTACCCATTTTTACACCTCCAAAGCAAATTAACATCCTAAGTTTATTTTACAATATTTCTAAATCGATGTCTATTATTTCTGCCCTGCCATCTTGCTCAATTTGTTTAAAAATTGAATTAAAAGTTGCATCAACAACCCTTTTATCGCTCCCAACAATCGCAACGCCTAATTCACATATTTGCCATTTATCATTTTCTCCAACTTCTGCCACCGAAGCATTATGCTGCATTATTTTAGATATTAAACTTTTAACTATTTGTCTCTTTTCCTTTAGCGAATGCGGTGTAAAAAATTTTAATTTGATATTTGCAATCCCAACTATCATTTATAAACTCCCCTATACTCATCTGGTATTAGTTCTGCTATCTTTTTCATTAAATAATTCAAACAATACTCATCATATTCATCTTTAGTCATCTCTTCCCTTTTTTCAGGTAAACTAAAAGGTTTACCTATATTTACAGTAACATCTGCCTTAAAAAATCTTTCCTTTCCCATATCATCATCATTAATTGGCATCAGTTTTTCCGTCCCATAAAGTCCAATTGGAACTATAGGGACATTACATTTTCGTGCGATCAAGACAGTTCCTTTTTTCCCTTCAATCATTTTTCCTGTTCTCGATCTTGTTCCTTCGGGAAATATCATAAGAGAATGCCCTTCCTTGATAACATTAATACTTTTTTTAATTGCTTCTATATCGGCCGAGTTTGGATGAATTGTTATAGTATTGACAGCTTCAACACCTATTCTACTTAATGTTTTAGATTGTAGCTTAACTCCGGCAACAAAATATGGATTAAAATCCTTTAAAACTTTATTTAATACGATACCATCAGAATTACTTAAATGGTTCGCTATAAAAATAACTGGTGATTTTAAACCAGCAATATTTTCAAAATTTTTAACTTCGATATTAGCATATTTATTTAGAGTATAGTCAACTATTTTTTTGCAAATAGGTTTATAAATACTTTCTGGTAAGGTAAATAAAACTTTTCCTAAAACGTCTTTAAGCATCATATCATCCCTTCGTAATAATTTTTCTTTAGTTTGACATTTACAAAATAACATTTATTAAAAAGGATAAAATGCTAATAACTATATAACCTATTATAGCTGACCCAAGTCCACTTACAATAAATCCTGTAGTAAAAGCTGAAACAACCATCAATAATATTCCATTAATTACTAATGTAAAAAGTCCTAAAGTAACAATATTTATCGGCAAAGATAATATTATTAAAACAGGTTTTATTAGCGCATTAGCCAATCCTAAAACAATTGCTGCAACAATTGCTGTTCCAAAACTATTTATATGTATACCTTCAACAAAATTTGCAGTTAAATAAATAGCCGTTGCATTGATCAATATCTTAGCTAAAAAACCCTTTTCATCACGTTTTGACATTAATATCCCCCCATTCTTTTTAAATAATATTCTACATAATATGAAAAATAATCGTCATTAATTAAAGATTTTATTTTTTCTTGACCATTATCAGTCCTACTATTAGCTAAGGCAATGATAAAATTTCTTTGTAGTAATTTTTTACCCCTCCAGCCACCCGAAGTTTTTCCATACGTTTCTTTAAACCTTTTATTTGACATATTTAAAAAATCTTCTGCTAATATATTTATATTCCAATCCTCAGGCATAAAATCCTTTATATTTGAATATAAAGCATTTCTATTAAAAGGACACACATCCTGACAGGTATCGCATCCATAAATTCTGTTACCCATTTTAGTCATTTCATCAAAGGTAAGCTCATCTTTTTTTTGTGTAACATAGGATAAGCATTTTTTAGGATTAACGTAGTAAGGCCTTTCAATTGCTCCTGTGGGGCATGCTTTAATACAAAGATCGCAATCTCCGCATTTAGATTCAATTGGGATATCAGGTTCGATATAAATATCTGTTATCAATTCCCCCAAAAAGACGAAGGAACCGTATTTTTCAGTGTATAAATTTGTATTTTTCCCATAAAAGCCTATTCCACTCATATATGCAATTTCTCTATCATGTAAGGGACCTATATCGCAAAAATAAAAGGAATTTGCATTAAACTCGTCTTTTAAATATATTTGTATTTGTTTTAATTTATTATATAAAACCCTATGATAATCTAATCCCAATGATGATTTTGAAAAATATGGTTTTTTATAATCTACCTCTACAGTTCTATAAGGAACAGCTATAGATATAAATGACTTAGCATCCTGCATAATGTTTTTTACATCTATTCTTTTATATTCATCTTCCTCCTCAAATCCAGACAAATGTCCCTTCAACCTTTTTTCCCTTAATCTATCAATGAATTCATCTTTAAAATTTATGTTTGAAAATCCGATATATTCAATCCCTATTTGTTTTGCATAATTTATTATTTTTTCCTTTATCATCATTTCACCCCAGGGTTTTAAACATTTAATATACATTATTAGTATAGTTTGTTTTTAAAAATTCCACAATAATAAATAGAAAATAATATGGAGGGATAATAATGAGAAGAAAGGTAGCAGTTGAAAGAAACCTACAGAACGTAAGGCAATACTTTGAAAGCCAAGGATACAAAGTTGACATATTTGATGATACTCAAATTCATAATATAAAAGAAAATAATAATTATGATGCGATAATAATTGCTGGAGGAAATAAGGATTTTCTAGGTATTCAAGATACCGAAACCAAAACACCAGTAATAGATGCAACTGGTATGACTGCACAAGACATATATAATCGAGTAACAAAATTAGAATTTTAAAACCCAGGTTACACCTGGGTTTTATATCCACAAGCCATAAATAACATTATTTAAGTTTTCTTCAGCCTTTAATGCCTCATAATCTATTTTAACTACTTTGCCCGGAATTCCAACAACTGTAGCATAGGGTGGAACATCCCTTAGAACAACTGAATTAGCACCAATTTTAGCATTATTTCCTATTCTTATGGGCCCCAATACTTTAGCACCTGCTCCAATTACCACATTATCTCCTACTGTTGGATGGCGTTTAACATTCTTTTCCTTTCCAGTCCCGCCGAGAGTTACGCCATGAAATATAGTTACATTGTTTCCTATCTCTGCTGTTTCTCCTATAACTACCCCCATTCCGTGGTCTATAAAAAGACCTTTTCCTATTTTTGCACCTGGATGTATTTCAATACCAGTTCTATGCCTTGCAAATTGAGATATCCATCTTGCTATCACAAAATGTTTCCTTAAATAAAACCAATGGGCAATTCTATGATAAATTAACGCGTGTAATCCAGGATATAAAAGTATAACTTCCAAAAGACTTTTAGCCGCTGGATCCTTCTTTAAAATATTTTTTGCTTCTTCAATAATCATTTTGAACATAATAATCACTCCTCAAATAGATCAGTTGATAGATATCTTTCACCTGTATCAGGTGCTATAGTAACTATCCTTTTTCCCTTTCCTAGCTCTATTGCCTTGCTTAAGGCTACATAAATTGCTGCACCTGATGATATACCAACTAGTATACCCTCTTTTTTTGCTAAATTTCTTGAGGCTTCAAAAGCTTGTTCTGCTGTTACCATCACAACTTCATCAATTATGCTTTTATCAAGAATATCAGGAATAAATCCTGCACCTATTCCTTGAATTTTATGGGGCCCTGGTTGACCACCAGATAATACTGGAGAATCTTTAGGCTCTACTGCAACAATCATTATGTTGGGAATCTCTTTTTTTAAAATTCTTCCAACTCCTGTTATTGTCCCTCCTGTTCCAACACCCGCAACAAACATATCTATTTTCCCTTCCGTTTGTTTCAGTATTTCTTGCGCTGTTGTTTTCATATGAATTTGAGGGTTAGCATTATTTTTAAATTGTTGTGGCATAAAATATCCATTTTCCTTTGCTAATCTTTCTGCCTCCCCAACTGCCCCCATCATCCCCTTTTTTCCATCAGTTAAAACAAGTTCAGCACCATATGCCTTCATTAGCTTTCTTCTTTCAATACTCATAGTCTCTGGCATAACCAAAATAACTTTATACCCTTTTGCTGCACCAACCATCGCAAGTCCTATGCCAGTATTTCCGCTTGTAGGTTCAATAATCGTGTCTCCAGGCTTTATCAAGCCCATTTCTTCAGCATTCTCAATCATTGATAGGGCTATTCTGTCCTTTATACTTGAAGCAGGATTAAAAGACTCTAACTTTACCAAAACATCAGCCATATCATCATTTGTCAATTTATTTAATCTTATCATAGGTGTATTACCTATTAATTCGTAAATGTTGTTAAAAATCATATATAACCCCTCCAATAATAATTTTAAAAACATAGGCAGTGAAAATTAAAAACTAAAAAACCTTCGCCTCTTATTCAGAGGCGAAGGTTTAATCTCCGCGGTTCCACTCTGGTTGGGATAATAATCCCCTCTTTATCCGGCACCATCATGCCGTCCCACTATAACGGGTGGACCCGTCTCGGCCTACTTAAATTCAGCCTAACGCTCACAGGTGCACTTCAGCTATACTTCTGTGTAGGACTCTTCCAGCCAAGGAGCCCCTCTCTGGCCACTCCATATAGCCTACTTTACCTGATCATTGCGTTTAATTCCGATTAAATTACTCTGATTTTAATAATATTATATGATTTTACTATAAAGTTGTCAACCAATGTAAGCTAATTATTTTGTTAAGTATTACTTACAAAATACATGCTTTCCGATTACCTTTATAACTGGTCTTGACCAAATCCACTTGTTAGTAGTTTTTTCTGGATTATAATAAAATAGTGCACCACCGGAAGGATCCCAACCATTAAGTGCGTCCACTGCTGCTTTTTTTGCACTATCGGTTGCCGGTAAATTAATTTGGCCATCATCAACTGCTGTAAAAGCTCCTGGCTGATAAATAACCCCTGGAATTGTCGAAGGGAACCTCGGATCTCTAATTCTATTCATTACAACTCCTCCGACGGCAACTTGACCTATATACGGTTCTCCCCTTGCTTCACCTGATATAAGTCTTGATAATAATTCATAATTTTGTGAACCATTGTATCCTCTTTGGGCACTACTTGTATTAATACCTAATGCTGCTAATGTCCTTGGTCCTGCTATACCATCTGGATATAATCCATTCTTTCTTTGAAATTCTTTTACTGCAGTATAGGTTAAATATCCATATATTCCATCGACATTCCCCTTATAATAACCCCAATTTTTTAATCTTTTCTGTATTTCAATAACAGTTTCACCTCTTGAGCCCCAACTGTATGTAGCTGCACTAATCATATTATTATAAATTATTAAACAAAGAGTAACTATAAAAATAAACCATGCCATAAAAACAATTTTTTTCACAGCAACACCTCCCATTTTATTTTTTGTTAAAATAAAGATTTAATACCTTTTTATTTGACTATTTAATATGAAAATAATATATTATTATTCAGTAAAGTAATTGCAGAGGTGATCATTTTGGACTTTTTACCAATTACAAAGGAAGATATGAAAAAAAGAGGATGGGATGAGCTTGATTTTATATTTGTGACAGGCGATGCTTATGTTGACCATCCATCCTTTGGACACGCAATAATAACTAGACTTCTTGAAAGTTTAGGATTTAAAGTTGGAATAATTTCGCAGCCAAATTGGAAAACTGCTGAAGATTTTACCAAGCTAGGTAAGCCTAAAATTGCCTTTTTAGTTTCATCAGGAAATATAGATTCAATGGTAAATCACTATACCGTAAATAAAAAAAGACGCAGCGAAGATGTCTATTCACCTGGAGGGAAGGGGAATTTACGTCCTGATAGAGCCGTTATAGTATATAGCAATAAAATAAGAGAATGTTTTAAAGATGTTCCTATAATAATTGGTGGCATAGAAGCTAGCCTTAGACGTTTTGCCCACTACGATTATTGGGATGATAAAGTAAGAAGATCAATTTTACTAGACAGTGGTGCAGATCTTTTAGTTTATGGGATGGGTGAAAAACAAATTATAGAGATTGCTAACTTAGTATCCTATGGCAAAAAAATTACTGATCTTAATGATATAAATGGAACATGCTATCTAACAAAGGATATCTCAACCCTTGAAAATTATATTGAAATTCCAAGTTATGAGGAAGTTTCAAAGGACAAGTTAAAATACGCGGAAGCTTTTAAAATTCAATATATTGAACAGGATCCCATAAAGGGCAAAACATTAGTTCAAAAACATGGAAATGTATATCTTGTTCAAAATCCTCCCGCTAAGCCATTAACTGTAGAAGAAATGGATTTTATTTATTCACTGCCGTATAAAAGGACTTATCATCCTATATATAAAAAATATGGGGGAGTTCCTGCTTTAAAGGAAGTAGAATTTAGTATAGTATCCCATAGGGGATGCTACGGAGGATGTTCTTTTTGTGCACTACATTTTCATCAAGGTAGAATAATTCAAAAAAGAAGTAAGGAATCGATTATAGCAGAGGCTAAAAACCTAACAAATATGCCTAATTTTAAAGGTTATATTCACGATGTTGGAGGACCTACTGCTAACTTTAGAAATCCATCCTGCAAAGCTCAATTAGAACGTGGTATTTGTAAAAATAGACAATGCTTACATCCTGCCCCTTGCCCCAATCTTGAAGTTAGCCACGAAGAATATCTTGATCTCCTTCGTCAAATAAGGAAATTACCTAAGGTAAAAAAAGTTTTTATAAGGTCAGGAATTAGATATGATTATGTTCTTCTTGATAAAAGTGATAAATTTTTAATAGAATTGATAAAAAATCACATTAGTGGACAACTTAAAGTCGCTCCTGAGCATGTCTGTGATCGAGTTTTAAAAGTTATGGGGAAACCTTCCAAAAGAGTCTATGATAAATTTGTTAATAAATACTTTGAATTAAATAAAAAATTTGGATTAAAACAATATTTGGTTCCATATTTAATGTCCAGCCATCCAGGAAGCGATTTAAGGGCTGCAATAGAGCTTGCAGAATATATAAGGGATATGGGGTATAACCCAGAACAAGTTCAAGATTTTTACCCTACCCCAGGTAGTTTGTCAACAGCAATTTATTATACAGGCATAAATCCCTTAACAGGCGAAAAGGTATATGTCCCAAAGGATCCTGAAGAAAAGAAAATGCAAAGAGCCCTTTTACAATTTAGGGACCCTAAAAATTATGATTTAGTTTATAAAGCCCTTGTTAAAGCAAATAGAACTGATCTTATTGGATATGATAAAAAATGCTTAATTCCGCCAAAGAAAAAGGGGAGAAAATGACATGAAATTAAATATTTGGGATATTCTTATGTCCCTTAAGACTTCTCCACATATAGCATATATTTATGCTATATTTAATAGTTTCCTTCAGGTTTTCTTTCCTCCTTATCCTGGAGATACAATAATAGCCCTCTTGGGCTATTTGTCTTATTTAAAAATATTAAATGGAGGAATAATTTTTTCTTTAGTTATTATTTCAACTTTTTTAAGTAGCTGTTTATTATTATATATAAGTTATAATTTTTCAAACTTAGTTAAAAACTCATTTTACTTTCAAAGATTTTTTGATCTGAAACAACTTGAAAACTTCGAAAAATGGTATAAAAAAATAGGCCCATTTTTTTTAGTGATTAGCAAATTTGTTCCAGGAATAAATTCAATAGTAATAATTGCATCTGGCCTATTTAAAATAGACATTAAATCTTCAATTATATCTATTGGAATTGCAACTATTATTCATAATTCAATGTTTTTTTTAGCTGGTCGCATTGCAGGTGAAAATATTAATCTTTTAAAACTACTTATAAAAGAATATACCAGCTATATATTATTAGGCGTTATTTTAATAACACTCCTATTATTTTTTGTAAATCGATATATTAATAAGGAGTAAATATACTAATTGTTTTATTTGAAACCCTGACATCTAAAGGAAAATTCGGACCTCTTTCTCCATCTATATCCGTTTCGATATCATCTAAGCACTCAATTTTAAAATGTTTACCCCTTAAGTAAATAATATTATTATTGTCTAGATGTTCTCCTTTAAGCATTTTAATAAATAAATTAAAGAGTTCAACTAAGTTACATTGTTTTACAGCAATTAAGTTTAAATATCCATCATTTGCAGTTGCATCAGGTGCTAATCTAAATCCTCCTGCAGATGAACCATTTAATATTACAAATAAGTATATATTATCTTCAATAATTTCATCTTCAGTTGTTATCTTTATGGGAATTGCTCTAAAATTAGGAATCTGCTCAATTCCTTTTAGGTAATAAGCAACCTTTCCCAACGTATTTTTTAAATTGATATCTATCTTTTGTGATACATCCGTTAATAACCCTGCTGCAGCAACATTTATAAAATACCTGTCATTAATTTTCCCAAGATCAAATTTTGTTAAATTACCTTTTATAATTACTTCACATGCATCAGTAATCCTTTTATTTATTCCAAGGTGACTTGCAAAATCATTAGCCGTCCCTGATGGAATTATGCCTAAAGGCTTATTAATATTATGTTCTATCATTGCATTTATTACATGGTTTATAGTGCCATCTCCACCTGAGACAATGATTATATCATGATCGATGGCATACTTTATTCCTTCATATATGTTTTCTACTGATAATGTCCTATATGGTGTTACAATATATCCGCCTAACTGAAATTTATGGATTACTTGATCGATTTTTAACCTAAAAGATCTATTGCCCGAATATGGATTATATATTAAGAAGGCCTTTTTCATAAAAATCCCCCCAGGTCTTTTATTTTACTATAAATTGAAAGTTCCTGCAATAGCAGGAACTTTTTTAATAGTATAATGTATGAGTTGGTTTTGAAATATCGCTCAGAGCTTCTCCTGCATCATCTGCAAGTTTTGATTCAACTGCTATATCTCCTATTGCAAGCATTCCAACTAATCTACCATTTTCTACTACTGGTAATCTTCTTACTTGCTTCTCCGCCATAATCCTTGCAGCATCATGAATATCCATATTAGGATTTGCTGTTGTAACTCCAACCGTCATTACATCCTTTGCTAAAACCTCATTAGGATTTTTCCCAAAAGCAATGTCCCTAAGAACTATATCCCTATCTGTTACAATGCCAACAACTTTATCTCCGTCTAAAACTGGAACTGAACCAACATTTTTATTTTTCATGATTTTTGCTATTTCTACAACTGGAGTATTAGGTGTAACATAAGCTACATTAGTGGTCATAAAATCTTTTACCTTCATTCAAAGCACCTCCTAAATTATAGTTTTCCCCATAGTTTGTTAATAATTCTTTTAAAATATTGTAAAATATATTGTAATTATATATAATAACTATAAAAAGGTTAAAAGGAGACGTGAATATGAGACTAAAAATAAGACCTGAAAGTTTTCCTTATGCACTTATACTCATCATAATTTTTGTTATTCTTTATTTTTTCAGCAAACCTTTATCAATCTTGCCATTAATATTGTTATTATTTGTTTTATTCTTTTTTAGGGACCCTGAAAGAAAAATACCTTTAGATGAAAAATGTTTTTTATCGCCAGCTGATGGTAAAGTGATAGAAGTTACTGAAATCTATGAAGGAGAATTTTTTAAATCAAAGGCTATAAAAGTAAGCATATTTCTATCATTATTTAATATCCATGTTAATAGAAGTCCTATAACAGGCAAAGTAACATATAGAAGTTATAGGCCTGGGAAATATCTTCCAGCATTTAAAAGCCATGCATCTGAAATTAACGAAAGGAATACAATCGGTATAGAAAATGATTATACTAAGGTTTTGGTTCACCAAATTACTGGTTTTGTTGCAAGACGTATTGTTTGCTGGAGCAATATAGGAGACTATTTAAAGCAGGGCGAAAGATTCGGACTTATAAAATTTGGTTCATGCACAGAAATTATTGTTCCAATCGATACTGAAATAAAAGTAAAAGTAGGTGACTCCGTAAAGGGAGGATTAACAGTTATAGGAGTGATAAAATGAATGTAAAAAT
>JAOAEI010000239.1 GCA_026416875.1 Caloramator sp. | reverse complement strand
GATTCCGAAGGATGGGACTGGGAGTGGCTTTTCTATTTAGGAAAAAATTTATTAAAAATGACAGAGGAGCAGTTTTGGAAAAGTACACCTAAGAAATTACAAGCACTTTTCAATGTATATAAAAGAGTTAATGGAATTGAGGAAGAAGAGGAGCTTGATTATATAGACAACATTATTTTCTAGGGAGGTGAGATGATGGCAAGAGATGCAAGTACAGTTGTTGCAAGAGTTGGTCTTGATGACAGAGGTTTTCAGGAAGGTGTAGCAAAAATACAAAGAGGACTTAAACTTGTTCAAAGTGAATTTGCAGCAGCTTCTTCTAAGCTTGGTGATTTTGGTAAATCTGAAGAAGGTCTAAGGCTTAAAGCAGATACCTTAAGCAAGCAGATAGAACTTCAAAAGGATAAAGTTGCAGCACTTAATAAAAGCTTTCAAGAAAGTGCCCAGAAAAAAGGCGAAGATGCTAAAGCAACGGAGAACCTTAAGATAAAACTTAATTATGCAGTAGCTGAATTAAATAAGATGCAGCAGGAACTAAAACAAACTACAACTGAATTAAATACAAAGAGTTCATCTTGGTATAAGCT
>JAOAEI010000238.1 GCA_026416875.1 Caloramator sp. | reverse complement strand
TGAAGGTTTGAGCTATAAGGGGTTATTGGAGGTATTCTTAAAAAATAGAGAATTCAATGAAATCATAAAGGCTATTGAAAATAAAAATACTCCATGCCAGGTCCACGGCCTTTCTGAATCTCAAAAGGCCTTAATTTGCTATTGCCTTTTTTTGAAGTTAAATAGGCAGATGCTTATTTTATCCTACAATGATATAGAAGCCAAAAGAATCTATGATGATATAAGAAATTTTACAGATCAGTGCTATTATTTTCCTTCTAAACAACTTGTTTTAAACATAGATGTTACGTCCTTTGAGGTTAAATCTGAAAGATTAAAAATTTTAAAAAAGATTTTAAATGGGGAAACAATGATAGTTGTTTCTACGATTGACTCTGTTATGTCTTTAATGCCGCCAAAGGAGATTTTAAAGAGAAGTTATTTAGAAATAAAGGAAGGCTTAATGATTGAAGTTTTAGACTTAGTTTCTAAGTTATATGAATTAGGATATGAAAGGGTTGATGTAGTTGAAGGTAAGGGGCAGTTTGCCCAAAGGGGAGGAATAGTTGATATCTTCCCTATTGATCAGGAGGAACCAGTAAGAATTGA
>JAOAEI010000237.1 GCA_026416875.1 Caloramator sp. | reverse complement strand
GCCCAGGGATCTGTTTAAATTGCCTCCTTACTTCATCAACCATACTCATAGCAGCTTTTCCTACTGATTCCATTGTCATTGCAGAGAACAAGAACGGTAAGAATGCACCGATAAAAAGTCCTATAACAACTATTGGGTCAAGAACATTAACGATAAGATTACCAGCAGAATCTACAATCTGACTAACATCAGCTCCAATTGATCTTAAGTTTGAAAGAAGAGACGAACCAAATGCTGAGAATAACGCTAATGCCGTTAATGCAGCTGAACCTATCGCAAAACCTTTGCCTATTGCTGCAGTTGTATTTCCTAAGGCATCTAATTTGTCAGTTATACTTCTTATCTCTGGCCCTAATCCAGCCATTTCAGCTATTCCGCCTGCATTGTCAGCTATTGGGCCGTAAGCATCCACAGTCATTGTAACACCAACTGTTGCGAGCATACCAACTCCTGCAAGCCCTATACCGTATAAACCTGCAAGCATATAAGAAAAGAAAATACCTATTGCTATTAATACTATAGGTATTACGGTACTTTCCATACCTACTGCAAGTCCTGATATTATATTTGTTGCATGTCCTGTCTTAGATG
>JAOAEI010000236.1 GCA_026416875.1 Caloramator sp. | reverse complement strand
GAACATTTAGAAAGGGCATTAAGGCTAAAAATGGAATATAAGGATGCATCGGTATATGAAGCTTTATTTATATATTGCGAAAATTATATAAAGTTAAAGGATTATAATAGGGCACTTGAATTGGTAAATCGAATTTTAAACGATGCTGGTGATAATGAGCGAATTAGAATTAAGGTTTATGAATATTTATATAGAATATATGAAGCAAAGGAAGATTATAAAAATATTGAAATTTCACTACTTGAAGCTGTTAAATATCTTGAGAACTTAGACTATAAAAAGGAGCTTGCAGACTTCTATACTCTTCTTGGGAAATTTTACATGAAGTCAAACGAAAAGGAACTAGCGTTAAATTTTATCAATAAAGGATTGGAAATCTATAAAGACTTAGGAATAATCTTGACATAAATGGGTGGTGGTAACATGATTACAATTGGAGAAAAAATCAGAAAAAGGAGAAAAGAATTAGGCTATACTTTAAAGGAAGTTGCAGGCGATAAAGTTACTATTGCACAACTAAGTTCAATAGAAAATGGCAAGAGCAAACCAAGTAGGAAGCTACTTGAATACTTAGCAGAAAGATTAAAGGTGGAT
>JAOAEI010000235.1 GCA_026416875.1 Caloramator sp. | reverse complement strand
GGGTTAAAGATGCAGTTAAGGTATTAAGAGAGGGAGATATAGAAGCGTTTTCTAAACTTCTTATTGAATCACATAAATCACTTAAAGATGATTATGAAGTAACAGGTCTTCATCTTGATACAATAGTTGAAGAAGCTCTTAAGGTTAAAGGATGTCTTGGAGCAAGAATGACAGGTGCAGGTTTTGGAGGTTGTGCTATTGCTGTTGTAAAAAATGAAGTTGTTGATGAATTTATAAAAGAAGTATCAAAGAACTATAAAGAAAAGACAGGCATTGAAGCTGCATTCTATGTAAGCAAAATAGGTGATGGAGTAAAATATATAGGAAGGTGCTAGTTTTATGAAAATAGAAAACGTTTTTTATAAAGGGTTAGATGGTATAAAGGTTGAAAATGAATATATAAGTTTAGTTATTCTTCCAAAGCTAGGTGCAAAGATAGCATCATTAATATATAAGCCTCAAAATTTTGAGGTATTAGCTCAGCCAACATTAAATAGATATACCCTTGCTGAGTACGGTGATAAATTTGAAAAATATGATACGTCGGGAATAGATGAGATGTATCCAACGATAGATGAGTGTGTTTATCCTTATG
>JAOAEI010000234.1 GCA_026416875.1 Caloramator sp. | reverse complement strand
CCTATTGATTTTACTGCATTTCAAGCCATTATTTTTTCTATTTTCATTGAAAAAATCAGGCTTCAAAAATTTTGCGTATCATTTTCGTATCACTTTTCCACTCATTTATTATATTTTCTGTGGTGTCAAATATATCATTATATAATCTTTGTTAAATCCATTCTTGAATTTATAATTCGGTGAATCTCTATCGTATCTTCTAACACGACATAAAATATTAAGTATTTATCAACTACCATTTTTCGGTATCTAAAGCCTATCACATCTACTGGATATTCCTCATACATAAATGGGAATTCCTTTAAAGCATTAATTTTTTCTATAATTCTATCATATTGTTTTAAAGCTGCACTTGGGTAGAATTGGGATAAATAATCAATCATATCACCCAAATCAACCTTTGCGGCAGGAAGCATTTTAATCTTATATTTTTTCAATGAGTTTCTCCCTCATTTCTTTTGAAACCTCATCAAAATCATATCTTACATCTGTTGATTTTGCTTCCAATGCAGCTTCTTTTAATTTTTCATAAATCAAAATATCCAGCTTAAGCCTTTCATAAGCTTCCATGCTCATTACAACCATATCCCCATAACC
>JAOAEI010000233.1 GCA_026416875.1 Caloramator sp. | reverse complement strand
GATATAGAAGAAGGAGCGGATATTGTTATGGTAAAGCCTGCTCTTTCTTATCTTGATGTCATAAGATGGACAAGGGATAGGTTTAATCATCCAATAGCAGCTTATAATGTTAGTGGAGAGTATGCAATGGTAAAGGCTGCTGCAAAAATGGGATATGTTGATGAAGAAAAGATAGTTTTTGAAATATTGACATCTATTAAAAGAGCAGGAGCAGACATCATAATAACCTATCACGCCCTTGATGTAGCAAGAAAATTAAAGATTAGATAGGGGGGATTTTTATGAATAACTTAAATATATTTAATGAATCAAAAAAGTATATGCCAGGTGGGGTTAACAGTCCAGTTAGGGCCTTTACAGGTCTTAACATAAATCCGCCAGTTATAAAAAGTGGTAAAGGTGCCTACATATATGATGAAGAAGGCAAAAAATATGTTGATTTTGTTTTGGCTTGGGGACCTATGATTTTAGGACACAGCGATGAGGAGGTTGTAGAGGAAGCCATCAAAACATTAAAGGGGGCTCAAGCCTTTGGTGCACCTACCTATTTAGAGCTGGAACTTACTAAGCTAATTTGTGATATATATGGAATAGATA
>JAOAEI010000232.1 GCA_026416875.1 Caloramator sp. | reverse complement strand
TCCCCTGCCTCTTGTTATAAAGCCGATTATCTCATCACCCGGAACTGGATTGCAGCATTTTGCAAATCTTACAAACAAATCCCTTTCTCCCTCTATTATAACACCAGGTTTTTTGATTTCTCCCTTTCTTGGCTTTTTTTCTGTTTTATCTTCAGTGATGATTTCCTTTTGTGGTAATATGTCTTCCTTTTTAATTTCTTCCTTCAATTTGCTTATAACCTGATGGACTGTTAAAGCACCGCTTCCAATTGCAGAATAAAGATCTTCAATATTAGAAAAATTAAATTTTCTTATTACTGGTTCTATATATTCCGCCTTTAAAGCTTCATTTAAATTTAAGCCTTGTCTTTTAATTTCCTTTTCGAATGCTTCCCTTCCCTTTTCTATATTTTCCTCTTTAAAGGTCCTTTTAAACCACTGCCTTATTTTATTTTTTGCCTGGGAGCTTTTGGCAATACTTAGCCAATCTCTACTAGGTCCCTTGGAATTTGCTGATGTTATTATTTCAACTATATCCCCAGTCTTTAGCTTATAATCAAGGGGAACCATTCTTCCATTTACCTTTGCTCCGACGCACTTATTTCCAACATCAGTATG
>JAOAEI010000231.1 GCA_026416875.1 Caloramator sp. | reverse complement strand
GGATAAGCATTTTCCGATTGCAAGGAGGTGTCCGAGCAAAAGGGTAGGGAAGTAAATTAGCCCTTCAGCTTTTGCTGGAGGGCTTTTTTTGGAGGTTGCTATGGAAAAGAGAATTGGCGTAGTTGGTATTGTAATTGAAAATTTTGATAACACATATAAGGTTAATGCTATCCTACATGACTATTCTAATATCATTGTAGGGAGAATGGGAATACCTTATAGAGATAGAGGAATATTTATTATTTCTCTAATAGTTGATGGGACTGCCGATGAAATAAGCGCAATGACAGGAAAGCTCGGCAAAGTAGAAGGCGTTAATGTAAAAACAGCATTATCAAAAATTTGAATGGGAGGCAATTTATGAAGGAAATTAAAGCGGAAGATTTTATAGTTCATGAAGAAATTATAGAGTCGATGAAATATGGAGAGGAAAAAGCAAAGGATAAGGCGTATGTAAGAGGAATTTTGCAAAAATCAAGGGAATGTAAAGGGCTAACCCATAGGGAAGCTGCAGTATTATTGCATGTTGAAGATGAAGATGTCTTAAATGAAATGTTTAAAACTGCAAGAGAAATTAAGGAGAAAATATACGGAAAGAG
>JAOAEI010000230.1 GCA_026416875.1 Caloramator sp. | reverse complement strand
TTTATTAGTTTTGTTGTATTAAAAACTATTCCATTTTTCTGGATTCCTGCCCACACAATAACCTTTTTACTGCCATCCGAATACAGGGTATTAATGGCCTCCTTTTTATCTATAGCCCTAGGTGCTATTTTGTCGCTGGCAAAACGTAAAAAATAAGCTATATAACGGGTGTTAAAGGTTCCTTCCCCTTTAATACCCTTATTATATTTTCCGCAGCAAGACGTGCCATCTCATTTCTTGTATTTACAGTTGCACTGCCTATATGAGGTAAAATTATTACATTATCCATGCTTTTAAGCTCTTCCTCAATTTGAGGTTCGAATTCATAAACATCAAGGCCTGCGCCAAAGATTCTTCTATTCTTTAATGCCTTTACAAGGGCCTTTTCATCCACAAGAGGTCCCCTTGCTGTATTTATTAGAACTGCTGATTCTTTCATCATACCAAATTCTTTCTCAGATATTATATGATAGGTTTCATTTGTTAAAGGAGCGTGAAGAGAAATAAAATCAGACTCCTTTATCAGAGTTTCTTTATCTACATAAACAGCATTAAACTCCCTCTCAAATTCTAAGTCCCTTTTCCTATTATGGTATATTAT
>JAOAEI010000022.1 GCA_026416875.1 Caloramator sp. | reverse complement strand
GGGGTTTTGGGGGCAAAGCCCCCAAATTTTTCCCCATTAAAAGTGACATTTTTATGCGATAATTAACTTAATTTTTTATTATTTTTAGGTGACATTTTTAAAAAATATTGACATAATATTTTATATTTTTTCCTTTTCAATTTCTTTTTTTATTCTCTCAAGCATCTTTAAATCTTCCTTTGTCAAGTCTGCTTTTTTCAGTAAGTCTGGTCTTTTTATATATGTTAACTTTAATGATTGATATCTTCTCCACTCATCAATATCTTTATGATTACCAGACAAAAGAACCTCTGGAACTTCCATACCCCTAAACTCCCTAGGTCTTGTATATTGTGGATATTCTAAAAGACCATTATAGAAGGATTCATTTTCAAAGCTAACATTGGTAGATAATACCCCCGGAATTAGCCGTGAAACAGAATCAATAATAATCATACTTGCTAGTTCTCCTCCAGTTAGGACATAATCTCCTATGGATATTTCAAGGTCTACAAGGGGCATTATCCTTTCGTCTATTCCTTCATAATGCCCACAAATTAACATAATATGTTTTCTGTTAGATAGTTCCTTAGCAAGCTCTTCATCATATCTTTTACCACGGGGAGTAAGAAAAACAGTATAAGGTTTATAACCATAAATTCTTTCTATTTCATCAACACAATTATATATTGGTTCTGCCTGCATTACCATTCCTGCACCACCACCATATGGATAATCGTCTACTTTTTTATGTTTATTGGTGGTATAATCTCTGATATTAAAAAGATTTATAGTTATAATTTTTTTCTCCTTAGCTCTACCGATTATACTATGATTTAGAGCATCAAACATTTCAGGAAATAACGTTAATACATCAAATATCATATTAACCCCTCAATAAGCTTTATTTTCATTAAAGAGTTTTCGATATCTACATCCTTAACTACATCCTTGATAGCAGGAACTAATATAATTTTACCATCTTCCCTTTTAATCTCATAGACGTCATTACTGCCTGTAGAGAAAACTGATATTATCTTTCCTATTTTTTCATCCGTTTCAATGTTAACAACATCCATACCAATTAAATCAGCAATAAAGTAAGTATCCTCGGGTAATTTTACAGCGTTCTCCCTATCAATATAAATAAATTCGTTTTTAACTTTCTCAGCTGCATTCATGTCATCTATACCAGCTAGTTTCAAAATAACTAGGTTTTTAAAGTATTTTACCCCCTGAACATCGACTTTTTCATATAAATCTCCTTTTTTAAAAAAGACAAATTTTAGTTCATCAAACCTTTTAATATCGTCCGTCAAGGGATAAATTTTGACTTCTCCTTTTATACCGTGGGTATTAATAATCTTTCCTATTTTCAAATACTTAATCATAGCATCACCCTTTTAATAATAGTTAAAAAGAGTTAGGATTATCCTAACTCTTTATATTATTTCCACAACAACTCTTTTATTTACCTTTGTTGCTGCAGCTTTTACTACAGTTCTAATAGCCCTTGCTATTCTGCCTTGTTTCCCAATAACTTTTCCCATATCTTCAGGTGCAACCTTAAGTTCAATAATTACTGATTGCTCCCCAGATATCTCATTTACAACAACGGCATCAGGATTGTCTACAAGAGCTTTAGCTATAACTTCTACAAGCTCCTTCATGTCAAGCACCCCTTTATTATATGATGCCTGCCTTCTTTAAAAGGCTTCTAACTGTATCTGTTGGTTGTGCACCATTGGAAAGCCATTTTTTAGCCTTTTCTGCATCGATCTTTATATCTGCTGGTTCTGTTGTAGGATTGTAGTATCCTATTTCTTCTATAAATCTACCATCTCTTGGTGATCTTGAATCTGCAACTACAATTCTGTAGAATGGAGCTTTCTTTGCACCCATTCTTCTTAGCCTCATCTTAACTGCCATAATTTCACCTCCTTAAAATGTTGCAATATTTATTTAAAGAAAGGAAATTTAAATTTTCCTTTTTTCACATGTTTTTGCATATCGGAAAATTGCTTCATCATCCTTCTTGCCTGTTCAAAATTATTTAAAAGCTTATTTACATCCTGAATAGTAGTTCCAGAACCTTTTGCTATTCTTTTTTTACGACTAGAATTAATAATTGAAGGATTTCTTCTTTCTTCCTTTGTCATTGATTTTATTATTGCTTCAATTTTTGCCATTTCCTTTTCATTTTCTTCAAAATCTATATCATCAAGCTTACTAGTGTCCAATCCAGGAATCATTTTAATTAAATCCTTTAATGGCCCTAATTTTTTCATTTGCTGCATCTGATCAAGAAAATCTTCCAAAGTGAATTCCTGTCTTTCTAATTTTTGCTGCATTTCCAATGCTTTTTTCTCATCGATAGCCTGTTGAGCCTTCTCTATAAGGCTTAAAATGTCGCCCATTCCTAATATTCTTGAGGCCATTCTGTCTGGATAAAAGATTTCTAAATCCGATAACTTTTCACCTACACCAGCATACTTGATGGGTTTACCTGTTACAGCTTTAACTGATAAGGCTGCTCCACCCCTGGTATCTCCATCTAGCTTAGTTAGTATAACTCCCGTTATATCTAATTTATCGTTAAAGCTTTGGGCAACATTAACTGCATCTTGGCCTGTCATAGCATCAACAACCAAGAGAATCTCATCAGGATTAACCTCTTTTTTTATGCCTTCTAATTCAAGCATCAGCTCTTCATCGATATGAAGCCTACCTGCAGTATCAATAATAACTATATCCTTTGCATTCTTTTTGGCATATTCTAAAGCTGCCCTTGCTATATCAACAGGATTGACCTTATCGCCTAAAGTAAAAACAGGAATATCAATCTGTCCACCAAGGATTTGAAGCTGCTTGATAGCTGCAGGTCTATATATATCAGCAGCAACTAACAATGGATGTTTATTGTTCTTTCTAAGATGAAGAGCAAGCTTAGCTGCCATTGTAGTTTTTCCTGCACCTTGTAGTCCAACAAGCATTATTACTGTGGGAGGTTTTGGTGATATGTTTATCTTGCTTTCAGTTCCTCCCATCAATTTAATCATTTCCTCATGGACGATCTTTATAACCTGCTGGGCAGGTGTTAAACTGTCCATTACTTCATGTCCTACTGCTCTTTCTGTCACTGTATTTATAAAATCCTTAACTACCTTATAATTTACATCTGCTTCAAGAAGGGCTAGCTTAACTTCTCGCATCGCATCCTTAACATCTTTTTCACTAAGTTTACCCTTTCCCCTCAATTTCTTAAATGTTTCCTGTAATTTATGGGTTAAACCCTCAAATGCCATAAAAAGCCCTCCTAATTAGGAATCAATCAACTCTTCTATCATTTCAACAATTGGTTGTAAACTTTTATCCTTCTTCTCTAAAAGTAGATTTTTTATAACTATAAGCTTTTGTTTTTGTCTTAAAAACTTCTCTACAAGCCCTAATTCCTTCTCATAGTCTAAAAGGGTCTTTTCGCTTCTTTTTATAATATCATGGACTGCTTGCCTTGATATATTCATTACTTCAGATATCTCACTTAATGACATATCCTCTTCATAATGATAGGACATAATCATCCTTTGCTTTTCCGTCAGTAAATTACCATAAAAATCCATAAGCATAGTTATATAGCTTAATTTATCCATAATTATCATCCTCTATTATACTAACAGAAACTTTTAAAGGTGTCAAGTATTTTTACTTAACACTATCAAATAGTGCCTTTACAAACATTTCAGGATTGAATTCTTGTAAATCATCGATCCCTTCCCCAACCCCTATCATTTTAACAGGAACATTTAATTCGTTGCTTATTCCAATAACTATTCCTCCCTTAGCTGTCCCATCAAGCTTTGTCAATATTATACCATTAACATTGCTTACCTCCATAAATTCCTTTGCCTGTAAAAGGGCATTTTGACCTGTTGTTGCATCAAGAACAAGCAAAGTTTCTTTGAAAAAGCTTTCACCTTCCTTTTCTATAACTTTATTAATTTTTCTAAGTTCCTCCATAAGATTCTTTTTATTGTGAAGCCTTCCAGCAGTATCGCATATTAAAATATCAACCTTTCTTGCCTTTGCCGCTTGAAGAGCGTCAAAAACTACAGCTGCAGGATCAGAACCTTCTTGATGTTTAATAACATCAACACCAACCCTTTGTCCCCAAACTTCCAATTGATCTATAGCTGCTGCTCTAAATGTATCGGCTGCTGCTAATAATACTTTATAACCTTTGCTTTTAAAAAAATGGGCCAATTTCCCTATACTTGTAGTCTTGCCAACACCATTTACACCGACAATCATAAACACAGCAGGAAATTTTTCAGGAATAATATCCAAATTTTTATCCCTTTGCATTATATCCATCAATGTATTTTGAAGTTCTTCCTTTGCCTCCTTTGGATCAGAAATTCGTTTCTCTTTTATATTTTTTCTTAACTGCTCTATAATGTTTTGTGTTGTTTTTACTCCAACATCAGATATAATTAAAGCTTCTTCAAGTTCCTCATAAAATTCTTCATCTAAACTAGAACTAAATGAAAATATTGCATCAACTTTTTGAACCAAGTTATCCCTAGTCTTTACTAAACCTTCCTTGAGTTTTTCAAACCATCCCATAACTACGCCTCCTTCAATTTTAATGAAAGCATCTTTGATACTCCCTTTTCCTCCATTGTAACTCCATATAATGCATCAGCTGCACCCATAGAACCTTTTCTATGAGTTATCAATATGAATTGGGTTTTATTTGCATACTTTTTCAGATAGTTTGCAAATCTTAATACATTTGCATCGTCAAGGGCAGCTTCGATTTCATCCAATATGCAAAAGGGAGTAGGCTTAAATTTCAATAATGAAAATATCAGTGCTATTGCTGATAATCCCTTTTCTCCTCCTGATAATAACGATATATTTTGCAATTTTTTTCCTGGAGGTTGAACTATTATTTCAATTCCCGATTCTAATACATCCCCATCATCAAGTCTTAAATCAGCATAACCTCCACCAAATAATTCCTTAAAGGTTTCATTAAAATATTTCCTTATTATTGAAAAATTAGTTTGAAACTGTATTTGCATTTTTTCTGTTATATCCTTAATAACTTCTAAAAGCGATTCCTCTGCTTCAATTAAATCATTTTTTTGTTCTGACAAGAAATCATATCTTTCTTTTATTTTATTCAATTCCTCTATAGCACCAATATTAACTTCCCCTAATTCCTTTATTTGAGCCTTTAACAAGTTAATCTTCTTATTTGCATCCGAATTATCAAAACCATCCTTTTTATATTTTTGGGCTTGAGGAATCGTCAATTCATATTCATCCCATATTCTCTGATTTAACAGTTCTATTTCAGACTCCTGCTTTGATTGTGTCATTTCTAATTTATGAACAATATTTGTTAGTTCTGCAACTTCTTTATTAAGCCTTGCATACTCTTCCTCTAAACTATTTATTTCTTGGATCATCAAATTTTTACTGTTAAAAAGCTCATCTTCTTTCTTTTTATTTTCTTGCAAATCATCCTTTAACTGCTTAAGCATTTGATTTTTTTCTATAATCTGATCATTTAATTCATTTATCTTATTTTCAATTTCAATTATCTTATTGTTTATCTTTTCTTCACTTTCTTTCAATCTGTTTAAATCCATGCTTACTTCTTCTATTTTTATAGATATTGTATCTAACTCCTTCTTAAGCTCTGCAAATATCACCTTCTCAGATGTCAACTTAGAATTAATCATCTCTTTTGTCTTCTCAAATTCTATATAATTTTTACTTAATTCATCTAATTCCTTTTCTAAGCTTATTTTTATCTGATTATTTTTATCTATTTCATCTAGATAATCCTTTTCATCTTGTTTCATTTTTTCAAGTTGATTACTTATTTGTTCTAGTTCAACTTCTATATCAGCAATATCTTGATTTATATCTTTTATTTTCTCATTTAAATTTTTTATATCTATTTCTTCTGTTGAAGCGTTAATTTTTAAAATATTAAGGTTTGAAGTATTTTTTTCTATGCTTAGATTTAAGCTATCTCTCTCACTTTGTTTAATATTAATCATCATTTTTAAATTGTTTAATTCTTCATTAATATTTTCGATTTTTTTCTTTAACTCTATGATTTCATTCTTTCTTTTAAAAATTCCAAGATTTTTACTTGTGGTTCCACCCGTTAAAGAACCGCCTGGATTTATTATCTCACCATCTAATGTAACTATTTTAAAGTTAAAATCAGTTTTCTTTGCTAATATTATGGCGTTATCTATGTTATCGCAGATTATTGTCTTGCCTAATAGGCTCGTTATTATATTTTTATAAATGGCATCAAATTTAATAATTTTTGAAGCAATTCCAATAAATCCTTTTATCTCTTTAAACTTTCCTTCATCTATCTCATCTTTACCTTTTACAGTTGTAATTGGTAAAAACGTTGCTCTTCCTAATTTTTCCTTCTTAAGATATTCTATCATCTCCTTTGCTATTATTTCATCTTTAACTACTAAATTTTGATAGGAAGATCCTAAAGCTGCTTCAATTGATGTTTCAAATCCATCAGGAACTTTTATTATATCTGACACTGTCCCATAAAATCCCTCATTGTTTTTATATTTATAAACGAGGGACTTTACAGCTTTATTATATCCTTCTAGATCCTTTTCCATTTCAACTAGCATATTCAATTTGGTTTCGCTTGTTTTGATGTGTTGTTGAGTAGTATTAATTTGCATGTTTAATTGCTGGATCTCATTTTCACAATTAATTAGCTGTGATTGTAGTTTCTTTAATTCATTTATATTTTCATCTATTTTTGATTTTATTTTTTCAAATTCTTTTTGTTTATTATTAAGTTCATCCTTCAATTCATTTACCTTTTCTTCCTTTACTCCTTTTAATTGAATTAAATTATCATATTGTTTATTAAAATTATCCTTAACAAAATTTAAAGAATTGATTTTGTTATTAATCTCAGATATTTTATTTAAAATTTCTATTAATTCATTCCTTTTATTTTCAATTATCTTTTCATTGGCTTTATATTCTTTTATATGTTCATTTAACTGATTTTCAATATCCTCGATCAGTTTTTTTTGATCTTTTAATTTCTCATCTAATCTTTGTTTTTCTGCAGTTAATTTCTGTAATTTATCGTATCTCTCTGCTATTATGCTTTTAATATTTTCTTTTTCACTTAACAATCTTTGTTTCTCATTATTTTGATTATCTTTTCTTTCTTTTAATATTTCAATCTCAGAATTTATTCTTTGAACTGACATTTCTAATTCATAGCTAACATTACTAGATTTATCATAATCATTCTGTAGAACTGTTAAGTGATGTTTTTTATTGCTAATTATTGATTCCAATTCTTCCTTTTTATTTTCTAATTGACTTAATTGCTTAATGCTTCTTTCCATGTCATTTATAGTAATATCAAGCTTTTGTTTGATAGAATTATAATTATATAAAATAGAATTTATTTCGATTACTTTTAATTCTTCTTTTAATTTTAAATATTTTTCAGCTTTTTGGGCCTGAATTTCCAATGGACCAATTTGTGATTCTAGCTCTGATAAAATATCATTAATTCTTACAAGATTTTGTCTAGTATTTTCTAATTTTCTTTCTGCTTCTGCCTTTCTTGTTTTAAATTTAGTTATACCAGTTGCTTCTTCAAAAACTATTCTTCTTTCATCCGGTTTAGAACTTAAAATCTCTTCCACTTTGCCTTGTCCAATAATTGAATAGCCATCAACTCCTATCCCAGTATCCATAAGAAGTTCATAAATATCCTTAAGTCTACATACTGTATTATTTAAAAGGTATTCGCTCTCTCCTGATCTATATAATCTTCTCGTTATTTTAACTTCATTGTATTCAATTGGCAAAATATTATCTGAGTTATCAATAATTAAGGAAACCTCTGCAAAGCTTAAAGGTTTTCTGTTTTCAGTTCCAGCAAAAATAACATCCTCCATCTTTGATCCTCTAAGGGTTTTTGCGCTCTGCTCACCTAATACCCATCTTATGGCATCACAAATATTGCTCTTTCCACTACCGTTAGGTCCAACAATGGCTGTTATGCCTTTTGTAAATTCAACTTCAACTTTATCAGCAAAGGATTTAAACCCTTTTATTTCAACACTCTTTAAATACAAAGCCCATCACCTCATGTATATTTTAAAGGGATTTATCCTAAAGGATAAATCCCATACTACTAAGCATAATTAAAATATCAGCTCTACTTCACACTAGTATAGTATATCATTCTTCATATAACAAATCAATCTTTTAATAAAGGAAAATAAATAGACCTGCCATGCAGGTCTTATCTTGGTTGAACGATAAACTTTATTGCTGTTCTTTCTTCCCCTTCGATCTCTATTTCTGAAAAGGCTGGAATAACAACAAGATCAATTCCGTTTGGTGCTACATAACCTCTTGTGATGGCTATAGCCTTTACAGCTTGATTAACAGCCCCGGCTCCTACAGCTTGTATTTCTGCTGTAGATCTTTCCCTTAATACAGCAGCAAGTGCACCAGCAACAGCTTTAGGTTGTGATTGAGCTGATACTTTTAAAATTTCCATGATTATTCCCCCTTTTTTAATAATTATTGTTATATATTCTATAAAAATCCATTAAATCCTTCTTTAACTAGCAAATTTTGCATAATCTTTTATTGACATTTTTCTACTTAAAGTATCAGCCTCAATAACAACCTCAAGACTGCTTAAATTATCATCAATAAACACCCTTATTGACTTATCCTTATATTCATTTACTAATAGTTTATAGTAATATTTTTTATTTGCGTATAACTTTGAAATAGTTTTATTATTTACAAAAATCTTGATTTCTTTATATTCTTTAAAGGATTTATTAAAAATATATCGTATCATATCGCAAATAATAGAACCCTCAACTAATTCTCTAAATGCAGGATGAAAGGGTCCTGCTACAACATCCCTTCCTAATGCTATTCCTTCGCTTGCCTGGAGGCCAACCCTAATAATATTTATATCCTCCTTAGTAAAAATAAGATAGACTTTTTTAGTAATATTTACAGCCTCCTCCAATGAAAGAGGATTATATAAGCCTTCTTTAAACATCTTTTCCATTTCAGTGTCTCTAATTACTAGTGCTGGATAAATCCTAACAAAATCTGGTTTTAGATTTACGATTTCATTGGCCGTTTTAATGTCTTTACTTTCATCATCCTTAGGGAGTCCTATCATCATTTGTAACCCTAGTTCAAAGTCGAATTCCTTTATTAACTTAACTGCTTTATAAACATCTTCTACAGTGTGCCCTCTCTCTGCAGCCTTAAGAACATCATCATCCAGAGATTGAATCCCTAATTCAATTGTTTTGACTTTAAATGCTTTTAAATTATTTAATATAGTATCATTTATATAATCTGGTCTTGTAGATAATCTTATTGAATCTACTTTGCCTTCATCAACAAGTTTTTTAGCTGCACTTAATAGCTCCCTTTGATAATCAAAGGGGATACCAGTAAAGCTTCCTCCAAAAAATGATATTTCAACATAGGAATTTTTTTTATTGATGGTACTCAAAACTTCCTCTGCCCTTTTAATTACATAATCATAATCGACAATATCGTTTCTTCCCGTTATCTTTTTTTGATTGCAAAACACGCAGTCATGCGGGCATCCAATATGTGGAACAAAAATTGGAATAATATAATGATTTTTACTCATTAGCATCTACTCCTAACTTGATGAGGGCATTTTTGGCTGCCATCTGTTCAGCCTCCTTTTTACTTTTACCTACACCTAACCCATATTTTATATTATCCAAATAAACTTCTATTTCAAAGGTCTTATCATGATCAGGTCCCCATTGATTTACAACTTCATACTTTATCGTCGATAATAAATTTTTCTGCACATATTCCTGAAGTCTTGATTTAAAATCAATATATTCCCTTCTTCTAGCAACGTTTTCTATTTTATGCTTTAAATTTTCTAGAACAAAATCTTTTGCTTTATTGTATCCCTGGTCAAGATATATCGCTGCAATAACCGCTTCAGTAGCGTCTGCTAACAAAGAATCTTTATTCCTTCCACCAGTCAACTCTTCTCCTTTACCAATACGTAAATATCTTTCAAGTTTTATCTTCCTTGCCAATTCCGCTAATGAAGCTTCACAAACTACACTTGCCCTAATTCTGCTTAATTTGCCCTCATGCCTATCTTTATACTTTTTAAATATGTATTCACTGACTATTAGGCCTAATACGGAATCTCCTAAAAATTCTAATCTTTCATTATGGTCGTTATATTTTAACCCATTTTCATTTGCATAGGAACTATGAGTAAGCGCCTTATTTAACAATTCCTTATCATGAAAATTTACTTCAATTATTTTTTCAAATTCCTCAAGAAGTTTTCTTCTTATATTATCCATAAGACCCTCCATAAAATTTAAAGCCCCGAATAATCGGGACTATTACATGTCTGTATGTTCCTTTATGTAATCTACAACATCACCTACTGTTTGAAGCTTTTCAGCATCTTCATCAGGAATTTCTAAATCAAAATCCTCTTCAAGAGCCATAATAAGCTCTACTATATCTAAGGAATCTGCACCTAAATCATCAATAAAATGTGAATCCATTGTTATATCATCTGGATCTACACCTAATATGTCTGAAATTCTTTCCTTTATTTTTTCGAATATCACTATATTCACCTCCCTTCAAAGGATTCATCTATATAATATTATATAAATCATTAAAGCGTCAATAAATTTATTAATTTTTTTCTTACTTATTTATTTATTACTAATTTCATAAAAATATTCATAGTAAGGCATCTACTTCTTTATTTTTTTCAATTTCCTCTTTTATAAGCTCAATAACATTACCCTTTACACAATTTATAGATTGCCTTACAGCATTTTTAATTGCCTTTGCATTTGAACTGCCATGGGCTTTAATTACAACTTTATTTACTCCTAGAAGGATCGCTCCACCATATTCAGTATAATCAAAATCCTTTTTAAATTTTTTAAATATGGGCTTTAAAATTGCTCCACCAACTTTGTATATTAATGAAGAGTATATTTCCCTTTTAAGAATATCAAAAATTGTTTGAGCTACTCCTTCGTAAAGTTTCAAAATAACATTCCCAACAAATCCATCCGATAAAACAACATCACATTCCCCTTTTGGGATTTCCCTTGGCTCAATATTTCCTATAAAATTAAGATTGCTGTTTTTTAAAAGATTATAGCTTTGTTTAATAAAATCTGTTCCCTTTTCTTCCTCTGCCCCAATATTTACAAGGCCTACTTTTGGATTTTCCTTTCCTAACACCTTTTTTGAGTAAATGCTTCCCATTATACCAAACTGCAATATATTTTTAGGTTTGCATTCAGCATTTGCACCTGAATCTAAAAGCATAAAATGTCCTTTCTCTCCAGGAATTACGGGAGCTAAGCAGGGTCTATCGATACCCTCTATCCTACCAACTATAAACAAACCTCCAGCAAGAAGTGCCCCTGTGCTGCCGGCAGATATAAAGGCATCAGCCTTGCCCTCTTTTAAGTATCTTAATCCTACAACCATAGAAGAATCTTTTTTCCTTCTTATAGCTAAAGTCGGTGATTCTTCATTAGTTATAGTTTCTGTCGTATGAATTATTTCCAATCGATTCATTATATCCTTATGATTTTCATTTATTTCTTTTCTTATTCCTTCTTCATCCCCTACTAATATTATCTCTACATCATATTCCTTTGCTGCCATTAAAGCTCCCTTCACAATCTCTGAAGGAGCATTATCGCCACCCATGCAATCTATTACAACCCTCATAAACCAACCTCCCATTTTTAATTAAAAGACAAAAGCACACCTTACGGTGTGCCACATCGCAATTACTTTTCTACTACAACTTTATCCTTGTAATATCCACAACTTGGACATACCCTATGAGCCAACTTCATTTCATGGCATTGTGGGCATTCTACCATACCTGGCATAGCTAATTTCCAAGTTTGTGCTCTTCTTTTATCTCTTCTTGATTTTGAATGTCTTCTGGCTGGATTACCCATATTTGCACCTCCTCAATCACCTTTAAAGAACTGTTTTAATGCCTCAAGTCTAGGATCGATAACATCCTTTAAGCATTCACATTGGCCTTCATTTAAATTTTTACCACATACCGGGCATAGGCCTTTGCAATCATCACTACACAATACCTTTGATGGATAGGACAGAATAACATCATCAATTATCATATCTTCGAGATTTATTCTGTCCTCTGTAATCATATATATATCTTCCCCCTGCTTTTTTGAATATTTTTCTTCAAAATCAATCGTCAGAGGGTAGTCAACAGGTGCTAAGCATCTTGAGCAAAAGGATTTTATTTTTGTGTCAATGGTTCCTTTTAATAAGATATCCTCCCCATCTAAAGTGGCAGTCCCTTTTACTTTAAGTTTATCTGCCAATTCTACAACAAAATCATCCCGTTGCAATTTCTTGACATCAAACTCTAAATGAAAATTTATTTCATTAACCTTTTTTTTAATTAAATCTGATACGTTTAAAATCATACGCTCACCTCAAACAGCGCTACAATTCATTATATAGACTTATATAAAATATGTCAAGGCATGAGTTTAATTATTTTAAATTTACTACTATTTCCTTTGTATCTCTTGCTATCATAAGCTCCTCATTTGTTGGAACTAAGAATACCTTAACCTTTGAATCTGGTGTAGAAACCTCAGTTAATTTACCTTTTACCTTATTCTTTTCTTCATCAATCTTTACTCCTAAGAATTCCAAACCTTGGCATACGAAATATCTGCATTCTGGTGAATTTTCTCCAAGTCCTGCAGTAAATACTATAGCGTCTACACCGCCCATTGCAGCTGCATAAGCTCCTATATATTTCTTTACTCTGTAATAGAACATATCAAGAGCCAATTGAGCCCTTTCGTTTCCTTTTGCAGCAGCATCTTCTATATCTCTAAAATCACTGCTTACTCCTGACACACCTAAAACACCTGATTTTTTATTCATAAGATTATTAACATCCTTTGATGACATATTTTCAGTTTCTTCTAAGAAGGTAACTATAGCTGGATCAATATCCCCACATCTTGTTCCCATTATAAGACCCTCAAGTGGTGTAAATCCCATCGAAGTATCAACAGATTTTCCTCCATTAATAGCTGCAACAGATGCTCCGTTTCCTAAATGGCATGTAATAATCTTACAATCCTTAATATCCTTCCCTAAAAGGTCTGCAGCTATTTTGCTTACATATCTATGGGATGTTCCATGGAAACCGTATCTTCTAATGCCATGCTTTTCATATAATTCATATGGAAGGGCATACATATAGGCATGCTTGGGCATAGTTTGATGGAAAGCAGTATCAAATACAGCTACCATTGGTGTATTTGGCATAAGTTCTTTACAAGCATAAATACCTGTTAAATTTGGTGGGTTATGTAAAGGTGCTAAATGTGAAACCTCTTCTAATGTCTTTAATACCTCTTCATCTATTAATACAGAGCTTGCATACTTTTCTCCCCCATGAACCACTCTATGGCCTACTGCTGATATTTCACTCATATCTTTGATTACACCGTGTTCTGGATGTGTTAGAGCTTCTAAAACTAACTTAATAGCAGTTTTGTGATCAGGCATTGGATGTTCAATAACAACTTTATCCTTACCCTCTGGTCTGTGGCCTAATACCGAGCCTTCAAGTCCTATTCTTTCAGCTAAGCCCTTTGCTAAGACGGATTCATTTTCCATGTTAATTAATTGATACTTTAAGGATGAGCTTCCGCAGTTAATTACTAAAATGTTCATTTTTATAACCCCTTTCTTTTTGTTTATTGTGCTTGAACAGCTGTTATAGCAACAACATTAACGATATCCTCAACGCTGCAGCCTCTTGATAAGTCGTTTACAGGAGCAGCAAATCCTTGACAAATTGGTCCAATTGCTTCAGCATTAGCTAATCTTTGAACTAACTTATATCCTATATTTCCTGATTGTAAGTCTGGGAATATTAATACATTTGCCTTTCCAGCCACTTGACTTCCCGGTGCCTTAAGTTCTGCAACCTTTGGAACTATAGCAGCATCAAGTTGCAGTTCTCCATCTATCATTAAATCTGGAGCCATTTCCTTTGCTATTCTTGTAGCTTCTATTACCTTATCAACAAGTTCATGCTTTGCACTCCCCTTTGTTGAGAAGGAAAGCATTGCAACTCTTGGTTCCATTCCGCATAAATTCTTTGCATTCATCGCACTTGCTACAGCTATTGAAGCAAGCTCCTCTGCAGTTGGGTTAGGATTAACTGCACAATCTGCAAATACAAATAAACCGTTATCTCCAAAATTCGCATTTGGAACTTCCATTATAAAAAAGCTTGATGCAATTGACACCCCTGGAGCTGTTTTAATTATTTGCATTGCTGGTCTTAAAAGGTCCCCAGTAGAATGTATAGCCCCTGACACCATACCGTCGGCATCCTTCATTTTAACCATCATAGTTCCAAAATACATTTCATCTTTAACTGTTTCTAAAGCCTTTTCTGGAGTCATTCCCTTATTCTTTCTTATTTCATATAATTGATTAGCATAAAATTCTAATTTATCGCTCTTTTTAGGATTTATTATCTTTACTCCTTCAAGTGAAACGCCATTTTCCCTGGCAATGCTATGTATTTTTTCCTCATCACCGAGCATTATTAAGTTTGCTAGGCCTTCTTTAATGATGATTTCTGCAGCTTTAATCGTTCTTATCTCTTCTCCCTCAGGCAAAACAATAGTCTTTTTATTTGCCCTTGCCTTTGCTTTAATTTGCTCCATTAAAGCCATGATAAAACCCCTTTCTTTTTGTTATTATGTAGTGTGTTGCATTCTACATTTAATATTATATAATATTTATGTCAATAAACAAACAATAATATGTAAAAAAATATAATTTTGCATAAAAAGGAGATAGAAAATGAAAGCAACAGGAATTATTGTCGAATATAATCCTTTACATAATGGCCATATATATCACCTTGAACAAACAAAAAAAATTACAAATTGTGACTATATTGTTGCAATTATGAGCGGCAACTTTGTTCAAAGAGGTGAACCAGCATTAATTAATAAATGGGCTCGGGCTGAAGCTGCTTTAAAAGCTGGTATTGATCTTGTTATCGAGCTACCCGTGATTTATAGCATTAGTAGCGCAGAAAATTTTGCTTACGGAGCTATAGCGATTTTGAATAAATTAAAAATTATAGATTCCATATGTTTTGGCAGCGAATCTGGATCCTTAGAACCCCTTTTTAAAATCTCACAAATTTTAGCTGATGAGCCAAAAGAATATAAAAATTTATTAAGAAATTATTTAAAGCAGGGGCTCCAATATCCTAAGGCTCGTGAATTTGCTCTAAATACGTATTTTAAAGATACTAATAATCTTCTTCAAACCTCCAATAATATTTTAGGTATTGAATATCTCAAGGCCCTAATAAAGCTAAATAGCAATATTAAGCCCTATACAATAAAGAGGATAAAAAATAATTATAACGATATCAACATTACCTCGAATATCGCTAGTGCTACTTCTATACGCCATAATTTAGATAATTGTGAGCTTATAAAAACCACTATGCCCCACTTTTCCTTTGAAATTATTCAAAGAGAAAAGAAATTAGGAAGAGGGCCTATAAATATTGAAAATCTAAAAGATTTAATTTTATATAAAATTCGCAGCTTGACAACAAGTGAACTTAGCAAAATTCACGATATATCAGAAGGTCTTGAAAACAAAATAAAATATGCCGCTGAAGAATCTTCTACAATTGAAGATCTATTGAATCTTGTTCAAAGTAAAAGATATACAAGAACAAGACTACAAAGAATTCTCTTATATATATTATTTGACATTACCAGAGAAGTTTATTTGCAGAATACAAAAGAAATTAATTATATTAGAATATTAGCAGCTAATTCAAATGGCAGAAAAATTCTTAAATATATTAAAGATAACGAATTGGTTGATATCCCTATTATAATAAATCCATCTAGGTATGATAAGGATTTATTATCTTTAGATATTAAAGCAACAGATATATATGTTTTAGGATATAGCAATCCAGAGTATAAAACAGCAAAGCAGGATTTAAAAAATAAACCCGTTCTGCTTTAAACATAGTATCATAATATATAGCATAAATATTAATTATAGAAATTTTTCGGTGTTTTTTATGTTAGTATTATTGCTTCAGTTCATGATATTGTTCTCAATAATTTTATTTCTACTAGGTCAAAGGAAAAAAGCAGCAAAAGTTTTCGTAATATCAATATTGATTACTATGTTTCTTTTTCCAAAAAACTCTATTGAAGCAGCCAAAAACGGTTTTAACCTTTGGATATACGTGGTAACGCCTTCCTTATTTCCTTTTTTCATATTAAATGATATAGTGATTTATTTAGAAATCCCTGATAATATATCTAAATTATTCAAAAACTATTTTAGAAAAATTTTTAATACTTCTGGATATGGCGCATATGTCTTTATAATGAGTATCTTCACAGGATATCCTACAGGTGCAAAGATAGTTGCTCAACTTATTAGCGAAAAAAAAATATCTAGTTATGAAGGTCAAAAAATATTAAATTTCGCAAGCACATCTGGGCCATTATTTGTAATTGGGGCAGTCGGTATTGGAATGTTTAACAATATTAAAATAGGATATATTTTATTTGTTTCTCATATATTAGGTGCTATTATTAATGGTTTAGTTTTAAATAATCTTTTCTTTACTAAACCTAATGTTAATGAACTATGGGAATTGAATAAAGATAAAAAAACTAATAAAAATTTTCTAACAAAGTCCATCCTTAATTCTCTTACAACTACAGGTATAATTGGAGGATATATAATTTTCTTCTCTGTCCTAATAGAACTTATTAACAAACTTAATATCTTCAATAAAATAGAAGGGCTCCTTAATTTATTTTTAAACAAATCATTATCTAAATCTATAATATTAGCAGTTCAAGGAGCCATAGAGATTACTAATGGATGTAATTTAATAAGCATATCTAATCTTCCACTATTTTTAAAGATTCTAATATCTACTTCAATTATTTCCTTAAGCGGAATTTCTATTATAATGCAGGTATTTTCTATAACCTACGACGTAAAAATTTCCATTAAAAACTATATAATTTCTAAAATTTCACATTCTATATTTTCTTTCTTAGTTGCTTTGATTATATTAAAATTTATTTCGATTGATAACCAAATCTTTACATCGAAATATAATATACCTTATTTTTTAAATGTATTTCCTCTTTTGGAGATTTTATTAATAGTAATACTAATTTTAAATTTCATTTTCTTTATAAAAGCAAATATTTTTGATGAAAAAGTTTAATTATAAAATTTATTTATTATATCATCAATTATTTCTTCTGGGACTAAATCCTTGATGCATCCTCCATACATCGCAACTTGTTTTACCAAACTAGAACTTAAAAATGAATATTTGTTATTAGTCATCATGAAAAGAGTTTCTAATTCGTTATTCAATTTATTGTTCATCATAGCCATTTGCAGTTCATATTCAAAGTCCGATACTGCTCTAAGCCCTTTAATTATTACCTTGGCTGACTTTTTCTTTGCATAATTAACTAAAAGTCCTTTAAAACTTTCAACCTCAACATTTTCAATATCCTTTGTTACTCTTTTTATTAACTTAACGCGTTCTTCAATTGTAAATAAAGGATTCTTTTTCTCTGGGTTTTCTAATACTGCAACGATTACCTTGTCAAAAATTTTAGATGCCCTAACTATTATATCTAGATGACCATTAGTAATAGGATCAAAGCTTCCAGGATATATTGCTATATTATTCATATTGGTCCTCCTTAATCCAAAATATAATTTTGCATCGTCCATATTTCTCAATCCTAGAGTTTTTAAATACTCCAACGATTTCTGGGACTTCATCCTTCTCATCAAGTTCCGAAACGATTAGAGTATTATCATTATAAATTTTATTTTCACTTATTGCTTCAATGGCTCTTTGAACTATTCCCTTTCCGTAAGGTGGATCCAAAAAAATTAGATCATATTTTAAATTTTCTTTTGATAAATGTTTGATAATTTTAAAGGAATCTCCCAAATAGGCTTTACTTCTATCATCAAACTTTAAGCTCTTAATATTTTCTAATAAGACCTTATATGCCGATTTATCCTTTTCTATAAAGGTGCAGAATTTTGCTCCACGGCTTATCGCTTCAAGGCCCAAGTTACCACTACCTGCAAACATGTCTAAAACAAAAGAACCATAAATTTTATTTGATATTATATTAAATACAGATTCCTTAACCCTGTCTAAAGTTGGTCTTGTGTTCATTCCTTCAGGTGCCTTTATAATTCTACCTTTTGCCTCACCTGTTATTATTCTCATTGCAAGCCTCCTTTTTTAAAATAAAGAAAAGGGAAGATAACCTTCCCTTTTCTTTATTTTATATCAATTATTGTCTTCCTGCAAGGCCTCTTTCATAAGCCTCTACCATCTTCTTAACCATATATCCACCTACTGAACCACATTCCTTTGATGTCATATTTCCCCAATATCCTGTTGGTGGAACTTGAACTCCTATTTCATTAGCTACTTCATACTTGAATTGTTCGAGGCCCTTCTTAGCTTCTGGAATAACAGTTTGATTTGTTCTTCCTACTAAGTTTTCGTTCATTCTTTTCACCTCCTGTTTCAGTTGCTTATTAATAATTTCTCCAATATTCGACAATATATTCATGTAAATTTTGGTAATTTATAAAGTTTGAAAAATATCATTTTAAAAGGGGAATAGAGAAAACTCTACTCCCCTTTTATATCTCTGTGCTACCGCCTAATTATCTCTTTCCTGCAAGGCCTCTTTCATAAGCCTCTACCATCTTCTTAACCATATATCCACCTACTGAACCGCATTCCCTTGATGTCATGTTTCCCCAGTATCCTGTTGGTGGAACTTGAACTCCTATTTCATTAGCTACTTCATACTTGAATTGTTCAAGTGCTGCCTCAGCTTCTGGAACTAATGCCCTGTTTCTTGGTTGAATGTTTATCATATTGTTTCACCTCCTGTTTCTGTTTCTATTATTAATTTAACCACTTAAAATGAAATTATAACAGGAAGTTTTTTTCTTAATTAGTTTATTGATATACTATCACCAATATTTTGTATTAATTCTTCTATTCTTAACTTCAATTTATAATATTCCCTATCTAATAGCCTTCTAGTTTCAACTAATTCTCTTGCAACTTCTTTTGTTTGTATAAGAATATCTATGTCTTTAAATAAATTTGCGATTTTAAGCTCTGGAAGTCCATGCTGCCTTGTTCCAAAAAATTCGCCTGTTCCTCTTAATTCTAAATCCTTTTCTGCTATCTCAAATCCACTATTTGTTTTTGTCATAATCTTCATTCTTTCAATAGCTTCATCGGTTTTAGCATCAGCTACTAATATACAATAGGATTTGTAATTTCCTCGTCCAACTCTTCCCCTTAATTGATGTAGCTGTGCCAAACCAAATCTATCAGCATTTTCAATCACTATAACAGTTGCATTAGGAACATTCACTCCTACTTCAACTACCGTTGTTGAAACCAAAACCTGAATTTCATTATTTTTAAATTTTTTCATAATTTCATCCTTTTCACTAGCAGACATTTTCCCATGAAGTATTCCAATTTTGTTATTTTTTAGAAAACTATTTTTTAGATTTTCTGCCATATCTATTACCGACTCTGCTTCTAATTTTTCCGATTCCTCAACCAACGGGCATATTATATATGCCTGCCTTCCCTTATCTATTTCCTTTTTTACAAAATCATAAACCTTTTCACGCATATGGGGTCTTACAAAATAGGTTTCCACTTTCTGTCGCCCTGGTGGTAACTGATCTATTACTGAAATGTCCATATCACCATACATAAATAGGGCAAGCGTCCTTGGAATTGGAGTTGCAGTCATAACTAACACATGGGGATTATGACCTTTATTTATTAAAGTAGCTCTTTGCCTTACACCGAATCTATGCTGTTCATCTGTAATAACGAGGGCTAAATTTTTAAATTCTACATTTTCCTGTAATAGTGCATGAGTTCCTATAACGATTGATATTTCGCCCTGCTGTATTTTTTTTATTATTTCTTCTTTCTGCTTTTTGGATGTGCTACCTACAAGCAGTGCAATATTTATATTCCAATCCCTTAGCAAATCTGAAATAGTATTATAATGTTGTTCTGCTAAAATTTCAGTAGGAGCCATCAATACTCCTTGATATCCATTCATTGCACAATTAAATAAAGCAATAACTGAAATTATTGTTTTTCCTGATCCCACATCACCCTGCAGCAATCTATTCATTGGAGTATTTTTTTTCATATCAATTAATATTTCCCTTATAACCTTTCTTTGTGCTTCAGTAAGTTCAAAGGGCAGTTTTTCTTTGAGATCCTTTAATTCTTTACATATAGCCATTGAATAACTTGTCGTGTTTGAAGAATATTTTTTCTTTAACTCAAATAAACCTAATTGTATTATTAACAATTCCTCAAATTTTAATCTCCTTTTTGCTAGTTGAAGCATATTTTTATCCTTTGGAAAATGTATGTTTATAATTGCACTTTTTATATCCAGTAAATTATATATTTTTCTTAAACTTTCAGGTAATAATTCTTCTACTTCATGATCAACAAACTCAAGGGCCTGTTTTATAATTTTTCTCATTAATTTTTGGGTTAGATTTTTATTAATAGAATAAATAGGATTAATCCCGGGTGTTTCTTCATAATCCCTTTCATATTGGGGATCAACTAAAGTAATCTCTCCAAATTGCTTTGATACTTTACCGTAAAGTAAAACTTTTTCACCAATTTTAAAGGTATTTTTTATATAGGGCTGATTAAACCATATACCTGAAATAAATCCTGTTTCATTCTTAAATATTATTTTATTTAATGTTTTTCCTGTTTTAGTTTTCTTACTCGGAAAAATTTGCATAACCTCAACTATTACACTTGCCGTTTCATCGTCTTCTAATCTACTTATTGGTTTAACATTGGTCCTATCTTCATAATCCCTTGGGAAATAATACAGTGCATCCTTAACGGTATTTATCCCTAAACTTGATAGGTATTTTGCAATTTTAGGTCCAACTCCCTTTAAATATTGAATCTCCATATGTCCACCTCTTATGTGGTAAAATTTATAATGGCATGCACTTTGGCATGCCATAATTACTCCACAGAAATTATATAATAATAAATAGGTTGTCCTCCAAAATAAACATTTACATCAAGATTTGAATATTTTTCTTTCACGTATTTTTGAATTTCAGCAGCATCATCTTCGCTTACTTCATTTCCATAAAATATAGAAACAAATTCGCTTTCATCGTCAATCATGTTATCAATCAATTCAGCAGTTATTTCATTTAAATTAGTTCCTGAATTTACAAGCTTGCCATTTAATATTCCTATTATATCTCCTTCATTTACATCTATACCGTCAAAATTAGTATTTCTAACAGCAAAGGTAACTTGCCCTGTCTTAACCTTTGATATTGCTTCCATCATTGTTTCTTTATTTTCATCAACATTAATATCTGGATTAAAATTTAACATTGCAGTTATTCCTTGAGGTATGCTTTTTGTTGGAATAACAATTACATTTTTATTTGAAAGATCCCTTGCTTGTTCTGCAGCAAGAATAATGTTTTTATTATTTGGTAATACAAAAATATTTTTTGCATTAATATTATTTATTGCATCAACTATATCTTGAGTGCTTGGATTCATCGTCTGTCCACCCTCTATTATTTTGTCAGCACCAAGCTCCTCAAATATTTGTTTATATCCTTCTCCAAAGGATATTGTGATAAAACCATATTCCTTTTCTTCCTGTTTAGTATCTTCATAATATTTATCTTCGGTATATGTATCATCTACTAAACTTCTGTGTTGTTCCTTCATGTTGTCAATTTTAATCTTTATCAATTCTCCTAATTTTAATGCCTCTTCTAAGACAATCCCTGGATTATTAGTATGGATGTGAACCTTAATAATCTCATCAGTTCCAACCACAACTATTGAATCTCCAAATTTCATTATTTTTTCTTTAAAATATTCTGGTTTTGCATTTTTAGTCTTAATGAAAAATTCCGTACAATAAGTAAATTTAATATCTGATGTATCTATTTGCTCATATTTTATTTCTTCCTTCTTTTCTTGTTGTTTTACTTGCAATTGGTTTATTTCACCTGTTAAAACCTTTAAAAATCCTAAATAAATAAGCGTTAATCCTTTACCGCCTGCATCAACAACCCCTGCTTGCTTTAAAACTGGAAGTATTTCTGGTGTTTTATTTAACGATATATTTGAGTACTCATATATCGTCTTTAAAAATACTTCAAAATCGTTTTCTTTTTTTGATATTTCTATCGCCTTGTCTGCAGTCTCTCTTGCTACAGTTAAAATAGTTCCTTCAGTTGGTTTCATAACTGCCTTATAGGCAGTGTTAACTCCTTCCTTTAAAGCTTGAGCAAAATCCTTTGTGCTTATTTTTTCCTTTGTTTTTAAAAATTTTGCAAATCCCCTTATAAGCTGTGATAATATAACTCCTGAATTACCTCTAGCTCCCATCAATGATCCCATTGAAATTGCATCACAAACATTTTTTACATTAACATCCTTTATTTTTTCCAGTTCATTCACAGCTGCCATTATAGTTGCAGCCATGTTTGTTCCTGTATCTCCATCCGGAACCGGAAAAACATTTAATGCATTAACAGCTTCTTTGTTATTTTCAAGCTCATATGCACCATTTATAAACATTTGTTTCAACAGTTGTCCATCCAACAGCGTTGTTTGTTTCAATGTTTAAACCTCCTTGTTTCAAACTCTTATGTCCTGAACATATACATTTACTTTATGAACCTTTATTCCTGTAAGATTTTCAATTGTATACTTTACTTTTTCTATAATGTTTTCAGCAATAACAGGTATTTTGGTTCCATATTCAACTATTATAAAAAGATCAATAACAACCTCATCATTATTAATTATTACCTTTACACCTTTGTTTAATTGTTCTTTTTTCAATAGCTCCCATAAACCATCCGTTGCTCTTTTCGAAGCCATTCCTACTACGCCATAGCACTCTGTTGTTGCTGCTCCTGCCAATTTAGCTATTAACTCATCTGTAAATTCAATATAGCCTAATTCATTATACATTTTTACTGACATATTTAAACCTCCCAACCTTATTAGGGATACTAGCCTTTATTTTATAATTTTATATTAATTGTTTAAATTCTTCAAGACAAAATATTTATATCTGTAAAGTAAAAATACTTTACAAATTTAAAAATGCAGTATATAATTATTATTGTAATAAAACGGACTTGTAATGTTTTCTAGTTTCTGCTAAAATAATATAGGTCTTATAAATGAAGTATTGTTCTTATTAAGGAGGTGCCACAATGTCTAGAAAATGCGAAATTTGCAACAAGGGGTTAGTTTTTGGAATTCAATATAGCCATTCCCATCGTAGAACAAACAGAACTTGGGCTCCAAATCTTAAGAAGGTAAAAGTTATTATAAACGGAACTCCAAAGAGGGTTTACGTTTGCACTAGATGCTTACGTTCTGGAAAAGTTCAAAGAGCAATCGAGTAGGAGCTGAATAATTATTTTATTCAGCGTCCTCTCACACCACCGCACATACCGGCCTGGTATACGGCGGTTCGTTAGTTTACATGCATTTTGGAATACTGTGATGTTAGGCTTATGTATCCTAACTTTTCGAAATAGCTGTTAGTTAGAGTTGTCGTCAGGATATGACTATTTGCTATATGCCAATATCCTTTTCGGGTATTGGCATATATTTTTGCATAATATGGCTCCATTCCTAACTTTATTAAATTCCTTAGCCTCGTTCTTACCTTCTTCCATAATTTCCATTCACACATTCTTAATCTTCTTCTTATCCAGCTATCTAACTTCTGCATATGACTTCTTGCTTTCGCTAGTGAGAAGTAGTTTACCCATCCTATGGTTATTTGATTAAGTCTTTTTATCCTTTCTTCCGTGCTTATTGGTTTCCTTCGACTCGTTATTTCTCTTACCTTTTTCTTGAATTTTCTTATACTCTCCTCTGCTATTCTTATGTTGCTTTCTCCTTTATTCATGTAAAATGAAAACCCAAGAAATTTCCTCTTCCATGGTCTATCAACTGCACTCTTTTCCTTGTTAACTTTCAGCTTTAGAACCTTTTCAATGTATTCTGTTACGCTTTCCTTTACTCTCTTTGCTGCCCTCTCACTTTTAACAAATATATTGCAATCATCTGCGTATCTACAAAATTTATGTCCTCTTCTTTCTAATTCTTTGTCTAAATCGTCTAGTATTATGTTCGCTAAAAGTGGGCTTAAGGGTCCTCCCTGTGGAGTGCCTTCTTCTGTTTTAACTTTTATTCCATTTAGCATTACTCCAGATTTTAGGTATGCTCTTATTAGCTTTAGCACCCTCTTATCCTTTACTTTCTTTGCTACTCGGCTCATCAGAATATCATGGTTCACTTTGTCAAAGAATTTCTCAAGGTCTAAATCCACTACCCATGTATATCC
>JAOAEI010000229.1 GCA_026416875.1 Caloramator sp. | reverse complement strand
ATTTAATGGAGAATATTGAGAGTAAAAGTTTTTTAGAAAGGGCAATATATCCACTATATAATTTTCTTATAAATTTCTTTGTTAGATTTACACCTAAAAATAAAATTAAGAACCTAACTGCAAAGCTTGAAAGGGCAGGATATTCTAAAAATTTAGAAAAGTGGATTTTCACGAAATCAGTTTCCATGATAATAGTGTTTTTATCATCATATATGCTTTTTGATTTTATATCCCAAAATACTTTAAAATCAATGTTGTTGTCAATAATACTTGTTATGTTAACTTCATATATGTTTAATTTTAATTTAGCAAGAAGAATAGAGATAAGAAAAAGAAACATTTTAAAAAACCTCCCATATACACTTGACTTAATAACAGTTAGCGTTGAGGCAGGATTATCATTTGATGGTGCAATTGCAAAGGTTATTGAAAACATACAGGGAGATTTAAGTGATGAATTTGCAAAGACATTAAAGGAAATGAAGATGGGTATACCTAGAAAGATTGCACTTAAAAATTTAAGTGAAAGATGTGGAGTAAGGGAACTTTCAATGCTTGTTACTTCATTAATTCAGGCAGATGAACTAGGAGTAAGTTTAGGA
>JAOAEI010000228.1 GCA_026416875.1 Caloramator sp. | reverse complement strand
TTATTGGAGAGATAAAAGTAATAAGAGAAGAAGATTTTCAAAAAATCCAAAGACCGATTGAAGGGTATACGTTAGAAGAATATATTTCAAACATGGTTTCCTTTAATAAACAATACAAAGGTAAATTTATATTTGAAATTACTCTAATTAAGGGCTATAACGATGATGAAGAATCAATTCAGAAAATGAAAAATATTATTAAGAAAATATCTCCTGATAAAATAATTATTGCAAGAATAGAAGATGAAAAATTTAAGAAAAAACTTGGTATAACTGATGAAAGATTTGGGGAAATTTCAAATGCATTACTAAGTATTTAGTAATGCTAATCATCATATTCTTATATCGTTAACTAACAGGGAATTTTAACCCCTGTTTTTTTATATCCCAAAATCCAGAAAGGAGCTGATTACATGAAAGCATCAGAATTGAAAAATAAAGGTATTAAAATTACCATAGGAAACAAAGAATATGAACTTAAATTTGATATGAACACCTTCTGTGAGTTAGAAGATGTTTATGGTGATATTAACCAAGCCTTTGAAGATTTGCAGAATAGAAAGATTAAAGCAATAAGAGCACTGATTTACTCAGCAATTAAAGC
>JAOAEI010000227.1 GCA_026416875.1 Caloramator sp. | reverse complement strand
CCATGGCATTTCCAAATATTGGTTCATTTATTAAAATTGCATGAGGACATCTTTTTTTAAAATATGATTCTAGTATTATACCTCCTCCGCCAGCCAAAAGAGGTATAGAAGTTTTAAGGTTAAAGTTGATATTTATTTCTTTAAATAATTCATCAACTATATTTTTTAAAATTGGTTTTATAAAACTTAAATCCTGTTTAATTCCATTATAATAAAATCCTTCATTATAAATTTTTTTCCCTTGTTCTAATTTTAAGTCAACTCCATATTTTTCATTAATTGCTTTTACAATGTCGTTGTATATATTTAAAATTCCTATACTATAAGTTGCGTATTTCTCAACCTTTCTTTTGTTATTGATACAAGAGAGAAGGCAAACATCTGTCGTGCGGCCGCCAATATCTAAAATAACTATATCTTTATTTTCTATCATGTTTTTAATTTCATTGTTTAAAGTATAATAAAAAGCTAATCCTTCACTAAACACATATACGTCTTCAATTATTATTTTTTTACTTTGTCCATTAAATTCTATATTTTGTATTCTGTTTCTTAAAATATAGTTTCTTAATTGATCTTTATAAGTTTTATATTGAGATAGGGGCAGACCTAAACATACAATA
>JAOAEI010000226.1 GCA_026416875.1 Caloramator sp. | reverse complement strand
TAGGGGGTTGTAGGTAGTATGCCTAGATGTGCAAGATTAAAATCAAACGATTCGATTTATCATATTATGTGCAAAAGCATAAGCGATACGGATCTTTTTAGATGTGATGCTGATAAGAAGGTATTTATGGGATATGTTAAAAAATATCAGGAAAGATACGAATTTAAAGTTTATGCCTATTGCCTTATGACAAATCATGTTCACCTCATAATCGATTCCAATGGTTTTGATATTTCAAAGATCATGCATAGTATAAATCAATGTTATGCTCAATATTTTAATAGAAAGTATCAAAGAAAAGGGCATCTATTTCATGATAGATTCAAGAGTATTATTGTTAAAGATGAAAGGTATCTTTTAACGCTATCAGCATACATTCATAACAATCCTATTGCAATAAAAGAGTATAGAGAATGTCCAGAAAGGTATGAGTATTCAAGTTTATCTGTGTATCTTGGACTCGATCATGATAGGTTCGAGATACTTGATGAAGGATTTATTTTGGGGCTTTTTGGTTCAAATATAAAAAAGGCTAGGGAAAGCTATTATAGATTTGTATTTTCGTGTAATGATATAAAAATTAAAAAATCCATTGAATTTGAAGACCAGCCTGGAGAATATAG
>JAOAEI010000225.1:284-626 GCA_026416875.1 Caloramator sp. | reverse complement strand
GGATAAGAGTTCATGAGAAACCTTTAAAGAAATTCAAAGCAAAACTCAAAGAACTAACTTCAAGAAGTAATGCAATGAAAATGGAATATAGGTTTCTAAAATTAAAACAGGCAATAGTAGGATGGGTAAACTATTTTGCTATCGCTGACATGAGAAATATTCTTAAAACACTTGATGAATGGTTAAGACGAAGGATAAGAATGTGTTTTTGGAAACAGTGGAAAAAGATTAAGACCAAACATGATAATCTTGTAAGATTGGGAATTCCCAATAATAAAGCATGGGAATATGCAAATACAAGAAAGGGCTACTGGAGAATATCCAAAAGCCACATATTATCCA
>JAOAEI010000225.1:0-274 GCA_026416875.1 Caloramator sp. | reverse complement strand
AATAAATACCTTAAAGAACAAGGATTTATAACACTTACCGAAAAGTATTTAGAAGTAAGTAATTCTTATTGAACCGCCGTGTACCGAACGGTACGCACGGTGGTGTGAGAGGACGCTGAATAAAATAATTATTCAGCTCCTACTCGATTAACAAATTCTACACATTGCTATATAGAATTTTGAAAATATTTGCTGTAAAATTAAGATATACTTGATAAAAAAGGATGTGGTTTTATATTTGGCTATGTAATGCCCCTAAAGGGAGAGCTAAAGG
>JAOAEI010000224.1 GCA_026416875.1 Caloramator sp. | reverse complement strand
CTTGACAGCATGTATCACTGCATCCGCTTGCTTGATTTACTTTGCATTTGTATTCTACCCAGTCCCTTTTTATTTCTTCTTCATCCTTTGGTATAATCATTACTAATGCTGCCATTGAAAAACCTATTATGCCACCTAACATTAAAGCTATTACTACTTTTAGCATACCTGTTCCCCCTCTCTTTTTATATTTCCACACTTTGTACACAACATTATCTTTTCTTTTGTCTTACCCTTCTTACCCTCTACCATTGCATTATTACAACAAGGACAAGTTATTATATTGCTTATTCTCATTGCTTCATTAATGAGTTTATTGTATCTTTCTATGTCTCCACCCAAGTAGTCGATTATAGCTCTATATGCTAATTTTGCTACTTCAGGACTCATTTATCCCACCCCCCTTACTCTATTCTTTCATACTCACTTTTTAGATAACTCAACATACTTCTCACTGTGTCTATTTCAATTTTAATTGCGTCTAATCGCTCTTTACAGGCTTTTAGTTCTGCTTCTGCTATGTCAGCATCTATTTTGAAATTTTGAACGTCTATGAAGGTTTTAGACTCAATTTCATTGATTGTTGCTTTCCCCATTGAAGCTTTATTTATTAAATATTGTTTTGAC
>JAOAEI010000223.1 GCA_026416875.1 Caloramator sp. | reverse complement strand
CCTTATAGGTAGGCTCAAAACATGATGATACCTTCCACTTCATACTTCATCTTCTTTGTTTCAATCCCTTATAGGTAGGCTCAAAACCCGAAGACGGAAACGGAAGAAGAAACCCCCACCCTTGTGTTTCAATCCCTTATAGGTAGGCTCAAAACCTGGGCAATTCGTTCCAAGTGGACTGAGGAAGAGGAGTTTCAATCCCTTATAGGTAGGCTCAAAACGCATCCCCCTCCCTACCCCCTCATTACATCTCTTTGGTTTCAATCCCTTATAGGTAGGCTCAAAACTGACGCAACTACCACCGGAAATGCAAGTGGTAGCAATGTTTCAATCCCTTATAGGTAGGCTCAAAACCCAAGTTATGACTGTGGAGCTCGATGGCTCCTTCGCAGTTTCAATCCCTTATAGGTAGGCTCAAAACATAGATGACGTCTCCCGGTTTTACCCATTTCCCCAGGTTTCAATCCCTTATAGGTAGGCTCAAAACCATATTTCATCCCTCGCTGGATAGAAGCGGAGCTCAGTTTCAATCCCTTATAGGTAGGCTCAAAACCTTGCTCTCCTCTCCCTATTGTAACTTCTGAAGAAAGTTTCAATCCCTTATAGGTAGGCTCAAAACTGTCTCTTAT
>JAOAEI010000222.1 GCA_026416875.1 Caloramator sp. | reverse complement strand
CAGGTGGTGGAGGATCAATTGGATCAGAGCTTTGCAGGCAGATCGCAAGGTTTAATCCTAAGAAGCTTCTAATACTAGATATTTACGAAAACGGTGCCTACAATCTTTCGATGGAATTAAAATCCCAATATAAGGACCTTGACCAGGAGGTTATAATAGCTTCAATAAGGGAAAGGGAAAGATTAAGGGAAATATTTGAAAAATATAGACCAAACGTTGTTTTCCATGCAGCAGCCCATAAGCATGTGCCTTTGATGGAGGCAAATCCGAAAGAAGCTATAAAAAACAATATATTAGGAACACTAAATGTAGTAAGGTGTGCCGACGAATTTGGTGTTGAGAAGTTTGTTTTAATCTCGACGGACAAGGCGGTTAACCCCACCAACATAATGGGGGCTACCAAAAGATTTGCTGAGATGATAATACAGGCCTATAATAAGGTGAGCAAAACCGAATATGTTGCTGTAAGGTTTGGAAATGTATTAGGCAGCAGCGGAAGCGTAATACCTCTTTTTAAGGAGCAGATCAAAAAGGGAGGACCGGTTACGGTTACCCACCCTGAGATAAACAGATACTTTATGACCATCCCTGAGGCGGCACAGCTTGTAATCTGTCTCTTATACACATCT
>JAOAEI010000221.1 GCA_026416875.1 Caloramator sp. | reverse complement strand
TCCTTGTTATAGGGACGGTTCTTAATTTTTTATAATTTACAAAAATTAAACCGCCCCTTAATTATTTAGATTTTTATATTTTAAACATATTGACATAATTATAAGCTTTGTGGATTTTAATCAATTTTTACTCCAAATTCCTTTAAAACTTCTATTACGAAATCATTATCCGTTTTGGTATCTTGTGCTAAGAACTCTACATCTTCTTTTGTTAGGGATTCTACTTTGTTTATTTCAATGCAGTTTTTGATGTAGGATTTTCTTAGTTTGCTAAGGTCAACTTCCCTTGCCTTTATAAGGCTTGGATGTTCAGGAAGAATTATATTCTTTCCTGCAACTTCTTCATCTGGATTTCCAAATCTTATATCAATTCCGTTTTTCCTTGCAAAGCTTAATTGGGAAAGATGATGTTTCCCAACTCCCGTGTATTCTGTCTCCTGAACGACTATAACCTGATCCTCGTCCATTTCCATAGCAAGGGCAAAGGCCGCTGTTAATGATGTATTTCCTGCCGGTCCCCTTTCAATTCCCTCAAGCTGTGCAAGGGCTTCAGTTATATAGAAAACCTCACCCTGCTTTACTGTAAAATATCTATCAAGATATCTTAATGGTCTTGCAGCACTTCTTGGAAC
>JAOAEI010000220.1 GCA_026416875.1 Caloramator sp. | reverse complement strand
ATATAAATGGCGAGGAGTGAGAAGATGTATCTTGTAGTTGGACTAGGGAATCCAGGAAGGGAATACGAAAAAACAAGGCATAATGTTGGGTTTGAGGTTGTCGATAGATTAGCACAAAAATTAGGAGTAAGTGTCAATAAAATAAAATTCAAAGGTTTATTTGGTGAAGGAATTGTTGATAATAAAAAAGTTTTACTGTTAAAGCCTTCAACCTTTATGAATTTAAGTGGAGAGAGCCTTATAGAAGTCGTTGAGTTTTATAAAATCAATATTGAAAATATTATTGTTGTTTATGATGATGTTGATATAGATGTTGGAAGGCTTAGAATAAGGCCAAGTGGAAGTGACGGTGGCCATAATGGAATGAAAAATATCATATATCATCTTCAGGATAATAAGTTTCCAAGGGTAAGAATTGGAATAGGCAAACCCAAATTTGACATGGTATCCCATGTTCTAGGAAAATTTTCAAAGGAGGAAGAAGTCTTAATAGAAAAAGTAGTAGATGCTGCTTCTGATGCTGTTTTGGAAATAATAAAAAATGGTATTCAAAGTGCCATGAATAAGTATAATTCATTTGATGCAGGCACAAAATAAAGCCTAAGGGGGTGAAGGTTTGAGCTATAAGGGGTTAT
>JAOAEI010000021.1 GCA_026416875.1 Caloramator sp. | reverse complement strand
TATCCTGTTCAAACATATGTTTTAGAATATAATGAAGCCATAATTAGGGAGGCAATATTAAGGGAACTTTCAAGGGGTGGTCAGGTATTTTTTGTTTACAATAGGGTAGAAACTATTATTGATATGCAAAGGGAGATATCAAAGTTAGTTCCTGAAGCCAGGATAATAATTGCCCACGGACAAATGGATGAGGAAGAGCTGGAGGATGCAATAATAAGTTTTATTAATGGTGATGCTGATATTTTACTTTGCACAACTATAATCGAAACGGGAATTGATATGCCTAATGTTAATACATTAATAGTTTATGATGCTGATCGTATGGGACTGTCTCAGCTTTATCAGTTAAGGGGGAGAGTTGGAAGATCAAACAGGATAGCCTATGCATATTTTACCTATAAAAAAGATAAAGTTCTTTCTGAGGCAGCAGAAAAAAGACTTAAAGCTATTAAGGAATTTACTGAATTCGGTTCAGGCTTTAAAATTGCAATGAGGGATCTTGAAATTAGAGGTGCTGGAAGCCTTTTTGGAACAAAGCAACATGGGCATTTGGCGGCAGTTGGCTATGACATGTATTGCAAGCTTCTTGATGAAGCTGTAAGGGAGCTAAAAGGAGATATTAAGGAAGAGGATATCGAAACTCAGATAGAACTTAAGATAAATGCATTTATTCCATCCGAATATATAGAGGATGAAAAACTTAAAATTGAGGTTTACAAAAAGATAGCTTCTATTGACGACAATGAAGGAAAGATGGATATGATGGATGAACTTATAGATAGGTTTGGTGATGTTCCAAAGAATGTAGAAAACTTGATTGAAATTGCCTACATTAAGGCTTTGGCTAAGAAATTAAAGATAATAAATATAAAGCAGATCGATAAAGATGTGTTGCTTTACTTTGAAAATGCTGATGTTTTGAGTTTAGATAATGTAAAAGAGTTAAATAAAAAGTATAATAATATTATTAGCTTTGGAAGCGTCAAAGAGCCTATATTAAAAATAAAAATTAATAAAAACACTGAGCTATTACAAATTTTAACTAATATACTGGAAGATTTTTGTAGTTTGCAATAAATTACAAAATAGTATATAATATTTGATAAGTTTGAAAAAGGAGAGGATGGGCGTGAAATTAAAAAGACTTTCTATTATTTTAGCAATCACATTATTTGTTAATCTGTTGGGGGGATGTGAGCTTATCTCAAAAACTGAAGAAGGAGAAAAGAAAACAGTAGTTGCTAAGGTTAATGGAGAAAAAATAACAAAGGGTGAGTTTGAAAGAATATTTCAATCGCAGCTTGTTCAATATGAAATGATGTATGGAAAGGATTTTGCATCAAAAAAAGAAAACGAAGAACTTATTAAAAATATGAAAGAGGATTTATTAGATGAGTTAATAAATGAAAGGCTTCTTCTTCAAAAGGCAAAGGAGCTTAAAGTGGAACCATCACAAGAGGAGATAGATAAGGAAGTTGCAAAGGTTTATGATGAAGCAGTTAAGCAGGCAGGAGGAGAAGAGCAGTTTAGTAAAACATTAGAAGCATTTAAAATGTCGGTTGATGATTTTAAAAAGTACATGGCAAATAGAGTAGTTATCGATAAGGTTTATGATGAAATAGTTAAGGACGTTACAGTAAACGAAGATGAACTTATAAAATATTATAACGAAAACATGTATGATTATACTGAAAAACCAAACAAGATGAATGTATCCCACATACTTGTTGAAACAGAGGATACTGCAAAAAAGGTTTTAGAAGAGTTAAATAAGGGGGCAAAATTCGAAGATCTTGCTAAAAAATATAGTATAGATCCAGGTTCAAAGGATAAAGGTGGAAACCTCGGAGATATATACTATAATGATGATAACTATGATAAGACCTTCTTAACTAATGCTATTGCACTTCCGGTAGGCAAAATAAGCCCGATTGTTAAGACACAATTTGGATATCATATTATAAAAGTAAACAAAAAGGAAGAATATAGATTAAAAAGTTTTGATGAAGTAAAGAATCAAGTTAAAGAAGTAGTATTAGAACAAAAGAAGTCTGATAAGATAGATGAAACATTTAAAAAGTGGAAGGAAGAAGCAAAAATTACAAAGTATATAGATAGATTGTAATTGGAAACAAGCAAGGGTAAAAACCCTTGCTTGTTTTTTAAAATTTGTGTATAATTATAAATAAAAATGAATAAATATAATAAGAGGTGATAAAATGAAATATATCTATGAAATTAATTCGAGGGACGTTTTAAGAAGCAATCAAAGGAATATGCCTAATTCTTGTTCCTATTGTATATATAAAACAAAGCCATCTACATCCCAGTTTAATTGTAATATTTGTCATTTAAAATATCTTTCTAAGAAATAGTTTCAGGAAATTCCTGAAACTTTTTTTGTTTAGATAGTTTTTTTTGGTATATTTTTTGAAAATTTGAGAAAATTATAAATAATAGAAAATAATAAGAAGGAGGGAGAAAATGAAGGCTACTGGCATAGTAAGAAGAATAGATGATCTTGGCAGAGTAGTTATTCCTAAGGAAATAAGAAGAACTTTAAGGATTAGAGAAGGCGATCCTCTTGAGATATTCACTGATAGAGAGGGCGGAATAATACTTAAGAAATATTCTCCAATTGGTGAGTTAAGCGAGTTTGCAAAAGAATATGCGGAGGCTTTGCAAGGTCAGGTAAATAGGCCAGTTTTAATTTGCGATAAGGATTCAATTATTTCAGTTGCTGGTGCAAACAAGAAGGAATACATAGACAAAAGAATAAGCGAGGACCTTGAAAGAATAATGAGCGAAAGAAAAACGGCTGTATATAATGCAAAGGAAGGCGGAAGGGCCTTTGCTCTTACTAAAGATGAGGAAGACGATGTAGATTATACTGCACAAGTTATTGCGCCAATTATCGTTGAAGGAGAGTCAATAGGAGCTGTTATTATAATGTCTAAAGAAGCCAATGTAACAATGGGTGAAATTGAAAGAAAGCTAGCTGAAACAGCAGCAGCGTTTTTAAGTAAACAAATGGCATCCTAATAAAAAGAATCCTCCTATTTTTACATAATTCGGCCATATAAAGTTTTTATATGGCCGAATTAAAATGAAAGGGCTAGTGCTAATTTAGCTGCTCCCTAAATATTATTTAATTGAAGATAAAAATAGGGGGATTTTTTATGCCCAAAAAAAGCATAATCAAAGGGACTATTATCTTGTCCTTAACAGGAATTATTGCTAAGTTTTTAGGTTTTTTCTTTAGAATACCCCTCATTTATTTAATTGGTGAAGAGGGAATAGGAATTTATCAAATAACTTATCCTTTGTATACATTTTTACTTGCAATATCTTCAGGGATTCCTATTGCCCTTTCAAAGATGATTTCGGAAAGATTGGCGGTTAATAAAAACAAAGAAGCCAATATTATATTTAAAAGTGCTTTAATCTTGATGTTTATTATAGGTTCATTATCGAGTTTTATATTAATATTTTTTGCAAAAGATTTTATTCGAATATTTAATTGGAATAACAAAGTATATTATTCAATTTTAGCGATATCCCTTGCCCCACTTTTTACTACAGTTTTGTCTGCCTTTAGAGGGTATTATCAAGGGATTCAAAATATGTTTCCAGCAGGTTTGAGCCAGATAATTGAACAAATTGTAAGGGTATTAGTTGGAGTTGGACTTGCTTATATTCTTTTACCTTATGGAATTGAACTTGCTGCTTCGGGCGCTTCCTTTGGAGCTACTATAGGAAGTGCTATAGGACTTATATTTTTAATATTTTATTTCAATAGCAGTAAGATTAAGTATAACAAAAATGAAACTAGTAAGGATTTTTTTTCTATAACGACTGAAATAATTAAGATAGGAATTCCAATCTCAATTGCACAGACCATAGGCTCAATAATGGCCCTTATAGATTCTGCATTGGTTGTTGGGCTATTAAAAGCTTCAGGATTTGATGATGTGACAGCAACATCCCTTTACGGACAACTTACGGGAAAAGCCTTTGTTTTAATTAACGTTCCACTTACGATATCTGTTGCTATTGCCCAAAGCACGGTGCCAGCCATTTCTGAAAGTTATGCAATTAAAAGCAGGATAAAGTTAAAACATAACATAAATATGGCGTATAAAATGGCTATGATATTAGCCTTACCTTCTTGTGCAGGACTTTATACCCTTGCAAGGCCTATTTTAAGTCTAATATTTCAGGGATTAGATGGTGGATGGCAAGTTTTACAAGTTTTATCTATATCGGCTTTTTTTATTATATTATCGCAAACCTCCACCAGCATATTAAATGGTCTTGGTAAAACCTATATTCCTTTATTTATTATGCTTATAGGGTCTTTACTTAAGATTATATTTTCATATATGCTTATACCAACGAGTTTAAATATTCTTGGAGCCGCGTATAGCACTCTAATAGCATATTTTACTATTTCGGTTATTGATATTATTTTAGTAATAAAATATACTAATGTTATGGTAAACTTTAGGGAGGTTATAATTTATCCTCTTTTAAGCACTATAGTTATGATATTTGCTGTTATCTTTTCTTATTTGCAGCTTAATAAATTTATTGGGTTAAATTTGACGACTGTTGCTACAATTTTTATAGGAGGAATAATTTACTTTGTTCTGCTGCATATAACAAATACATTTAATTTTAAAGATATGATAAAGCTTATAAAAAGTTAATTGCTGATTTACTGTAAATGTGAGGTGGTTACATAAGATGATAAAAATTGTTGGATTAGGGCCAGGTTCCGTTGAAGATTTGACTTTAAAAACAATCAATACTTTAAAAAATGCAGATAAGGTATTTTTAAGGACGTATAAACATCCAAACGTCGATTATTTGAAGGAGATAGGAATAAAATTTGAAACATTTGACAAATATTATGATGAGGGCAATGATTTTGATGAGGTTTACGAGAAAATAGCTCAAAGAATAATAGAGGAAAAGGATTGTGTTTACGGGGTTCCTGGACATCCGATGGTTGCTGAAAAATCCGTTGAACTGATTTTAAAATATGCTAAAGAGAAAAATATTGACGTTGAAATAATTCCTGCAATAAGCTTTATAGATGCCCTTTTTAATTCATTAAAGATAGATCCTTCAAATGGATTTAAGCTGATAGATGGACTAATGCTTGAAGAACACAAACCAGACCCTAAAACTTCAAATGTTATAACCCAGGTTTATAGCAGATTTATAGCAGGGGAAGTTAAAATCAAGCTTATGGATTATTATGATGATGAGCAGGAAGTTTATGTAGTTAGGGCTGCTGGAGTAAAGGAGCTTGAGAGAATCGAGAGGGTTAAACTTTATGAAATAGATAGGCTTGATTTTATTGATTATCTTACTACACTTTATATTCCCCCTGCTAAAAACAAGAAAAGAAATGACTTTAACGATTTAGTCAATATAGTTGAGTTTTTAAGATCACCAAAGGGATGCCCGTGGGATAGAGAGCAAACCCATGAAAGTTTGAAAAGATATTTATTGGAAGAATGCTACGAGATCATAGAGGCAATAGATGAAAAGGATTATGAAGGCTTATGTGAAGAACTTGGGGATATACTTTTGCATGTTGTATTCCATGCACAGATTGCTAAGGAAAATGAGTATTTTGAAATTTGGGATGTAGTGGATGGGATTGCCAATAAAATGATAATGAGGCATCCTCATGTATTTGGAGGGGCAAAGGCAGAAAACCCAGAGGATGTTATGGAAATTTGGGAAAAAAATAAGATGAAGGAAAAAGGAGTAAAGAGCTATACTGAAAACCTAAAAAAAGTTCCAAAAACTTTGCCATCCCTAATAAGAAGTTTAAAGGTGCAAGAAAAGGCAGCTGAAGTTGGATTTGATTGGGAAGATGTTGAAGGGGCAATAAATAAAGTAAAAGAAGAATTAGATGAATTATTAGAGGTATATAAATCTCAAAAAAATGGAAAAATATTAGAAGAAATTGGAGATTTATTATTTGCTATTGTTAATGTTGCAAGATTTTTAGGTGTAGAGCCAGAATCAGCCTTGACAAAAACAATAAATAAGTTTATAAATAGATTTGAATATATAGAAAAAAATGCCCATAGGTTCAATAAAAGGATAGAAGAACTTACTTTAGAAGAAATGGATAAGCTTTGGGAAGAATCAAAGAAATTTGAGGAATAATATAAAAAAATATTTAAATTAGCAGGATTTTTTGATTTTGTGAAGAATAATAAAAACATGATATAATTTAGCTGAATCCTGCTTTACATATTAAATTTTTCAAGGAGGGAAAATAATGAACAAGGCAGATTTAATTTCAATGATGGCAGAAAAGAGTGGTTTAACAAAAAAGGATGCTGAAAAGGCTCTAAAGGCTTTCATTGACAGCATTCAAGAAGCACTTGCAAAAAATGAAAAGGTTCAGCTTGTTGGATTTGGAACATTTGAAGTAAGAGAAAGAGGAGAAAGAAAAGGTAGAAATCCAAAGACAATGGAAGAAATCGTTATTCCAGCAACAAAGGTTCCAGTATTTAAAGCAGGAAAAGAATTAAGAGAAAATGTTAACAAGTAAAACTATAAAAAAATCAGGTTTTTAAACCTGATTTTTTTTTGGAAGGATGGACATTATGAGGCTCGATAAGTTTTTAAAGGTTTCAAGGATTATAAAAAGAAGAACTGTGGCAAAGGAAGTTTGTGACAGTGGAAAAGTTTTAGTAAATGGAAAGGTTGCAAAACCGGGGACAGATTTAAAAATTGGGGATATAATAGAAATACAATATGCTACAGGGAGTGTAAAGGCTGAAGTTCTAAGTATTCAAGAACATGCTACCAAGGAAGCTGCAAAGGAAATGTATAGAATTATAAGTGGAAGGGAAATAGATTAACTTATCAACAACTTGTGGATAAATATGTTGATAAGTTGTGATATAATTGTTGATTTTAAATTGATTAATTTCCACAGTTTCTGGTATAACCTCTTTTTAAAAGGTTTTAATATGTGGATAAATTATGGAATAAACCTTATTCCTCCTTCATATTTATTTATATGAAGGGGGTATTTTTATGGAAAATGGAAAGATAGTTAAGGATCATAAAATTCATATTGATAATAGAAAAAAGATAGATATAACGGGAGTTAATACTATATATACCTTTAATGAAGAGCAGGTAAGTTTATCGACTATAATGGGTAATTTATTAATTAGGGGTAAGGACCTTAGGGTTAATAAGTTGAATGTCGATACCGGCGAGGTGTCAATAGTAGGAGAAATTAATTCGCTAACCTATATTTCTAAGGATGAAAACAGAAGTGAAAGCTTTATTAAGAAGCTTTTTAGATAATCTAGGTGATGTGAATGGTATTAGATATAAATACCCAATTAATATACTTTTTTTCAAATGTTTTTTGTGGAATATTAGTTGGATTATTGTTTGATATTTATAGAGTAATTAGAGGATTTAGAACACCAAATAAAATATTAACCGCAATTTCAGATATACTTTTTTGGATTATGGCATCCCTTCTAACTTTTATTTTTATGCTTATAACTAATAATGTCAATTTAAGATATTATACTTTTTTAGGACTTTTTTTAGGCTTATATTTTTATTTTTTATTGATATCAAGGCTGTTCATAGGGTCATTACGGTATATAGTTTACTTTACTATAAAAATTATAAGGTTATTTTTTAGAATCATAATGTCTCCTTTGATTCTATTAAGGCGATTAAGTTTTAATATTAGTTTCTTTATAAGGAGACTATCAAGATTAATTTTAAGTAAAAAAAATTTAAGAAAGCAGGAATTTTAATTAATTTATAGAATAATATATATTGAACAAAAGATGAGGGGATGCATATGAAGAAAAAAAAGAAAGTGAAGAAGGTTATTTGGGGATTAGCTTTTATCATGTTTGGTTCTATTTTTGTAAAGCAGCAGATAATATTATATAGATTGAATAAGCAGTATAGGCATTATAATGAGCAACTGCAAAAAGTAAAGGTTATAAATGCTCAGTTAAAGGAACAGCTTAAGGAGGCTAAAAGCCCTGAGCATGTAGAGAAACTCGCAAGGGAAAAACTTGGTTTAGTAAAACCTGGAGAGATCTTATTTATTGATAAAAATAAAAGAAGATAATTTGACTTGAATTATATAATTTTGTATAATTATATCATTAAAATATATTAAGGAGGAATTCTTTTAATATGACCTTAAAGGTAGGAACAATTTTAGAAGGAACAGTAGTAAACATTACGAATTTTGGAGCATTTGTTGATGTATCAGGCAAAACAGGTTTAGTCCATATCAGCGAGGTATCAGATACTTACGTAAAGGACATCAGGCAACATCTTAAAGAAAAGGATAAAGTAAAGGTAAAGGTTATTGCGATCGATGATGATGGCAAAATAAGCTTATCAATTAAACAGGCTATGCCAAAATCATCAAAACCAATCGAAATTGATTGGCAGAGCGAAAGAAACAAAAACAACGGACTTTCTTTTGAGGAAAGGCTTGCTAAATTCTTAAAAGAAAGCGAGGAGAGAATCCAGGACATAAAGCATAGAGAAGGCAAAAGATACGGAACAATGTCAAGAAGGTAAGCGTCCAAGGTGTTTTACCCCATGTAAAACACCTTTTTATGATAAATGCATATGGTATTGCTTGTGTAATAAATTACCACAAAATTTTATTAAAAAAATTAAAAAATACTATTGACGAAATAATGATAGCATTATATAATAAGTATTGTCGATGCGAGATAACAAAACTGAATGCCGGAGTGGCGGAACAGGCAGACGCACAGGACTTAAAATCCTGCGGTCCCTAAAGGACCGGTTCGACCCCGGTCTCCGGCACCAATGTCGCGGGGTGGAGCAGTTGGTAGCTCGTCGGGCTCATAACCCGAAGGTCGAAGGTTCAAGTCCTTCCCCCGCAACCAACATGGCGGCGTAGCTCAGTTGGCCAGAGCAATCGGTTCATACCCGATGTGTCAGCGGTTCGAATCCGTTCGCCGCCACCATAAGTAAGCAGCATAAGCTGCTATTTTTGTTTTTTGGCTCTATGTAAGTAGGTGGGCAAATGTTTAATGCCCACCCTATTCACTAACTTCTTTTCCAGCAATAATTTGTTTAATAGCTCCCCTTGAAAAGTCAAGTAATCTTCTTAAATCAAGCTTTCTCATATCGCTTGTTCTTTCACCTAATATGACGATAATAACTCTTTTTTCTTGGTTGTTTTCTACTTTAATTTTTGTTGTTGCAACTATGCAATATCCGGCATCCTTTGTATAACCAGTTTTCAAGCCATCTATGCCTAAGTCTAGTAATTTTTTGAAGGTAGTAGGCAGCTTTTTGTTATTAAAGACTATATATTGCTTTTTAGTATATTGTAGAACTTCAGGATATTTTGATATGGTCGTATTTGCTAAAAATATAATTCCTTTGCGGTTGATTTATTGCATTCTTTGTTTTTTTCTGTAAGGCCTGAGGCATTAATGAAGTAAGTTTTTTGCATTCCCATTTTTTTTGCCTTTTCATTCATTAGTCTAATGAAATCCTTCTTTCCTAAATATGTGAAATAATTTTTTAATGCTTCTGCTGCGTCGTTAGCAGAAATGCTCATCATATAATTTAATAAATCGCCAATTTTAACCTTGTGTTTTGGATTTAGTCCCATTATATCTGCATCATAGGGCATCTTCGGAAATTTAGGATATATTGTTTTATTTACTGAAATACTATGTTTATGCATGAGCTCCCTTGAAACTAAATAGGTCATTATCTTAGTCAAGGATGCAATAGGAAGTTGAGCATTAGAATTAAACTCATAAAGAATTTTGCCATCGGTTGTTGCTACATAGACTGCTTTAGCATTTAGTGTAATTTTTTCATTTGACTTTGCCTTTACCATGTTAAAAAGATCGAATATAAGTATAACAAGAAATATAAAAATTATGGTCCTTTTTTTGAACATCACTAATCTGTCCCCCGCAATGCTGTTTTTGTTTATATTAACAAATTGTAACAAAAATATCAACTTTTCATAATGTGAATTAATGAAGGTATTTGTTAGTAAGATAAGATTTCCGTCGTATTTTAAAGGTATATGAAAATATTCTTATTTTTTTTACAAAGTGAAAGTTGAATCTTTATATAAAAAGGAATAAGAAGATATAATTGGTTTAAAATAAGATAATATGTCAATATTTTTGTATGGGAAAAAAAGGAATAGCGACAAATTATTTAGCATATATTTGATATAATAACCTCACAATATTTAGTGGGGTGGTTTTATGATTGAAAGGGAAGTTTTGCATAAAAAAGAATTGAAGGCATTAAAAAGAGAAAAACTAAAAGCTCAACATTTATTGTTGTTTATATTTTTATTCTTTGCATCAAGGGTTCTTTTTTTAAGGGAGATAATGCCCTTTGGAATAGCCCTTTTAATTGCTTCAACCATGATTTTAGATAAAGAATGGATAATGCTCTGTGGGGTATTTTCTATTCTTGGTTATTTAACGGAAATCGATATATTGGCTGCAAAAACACATATTTTCCTTGCTATATGGGTTATGCTATTGAATTTATTTATAAAGGGCGAGAAGAAAAGGTTGTTTAGTCTTTTGATATCAACAGCTATTCTAAACGTTTTGGTTTCTGTTTTTGCCCATAAATATCTTCTAAATAATTTGGTTTTATATGATGTAATAATATCTTCCTTTGAGTCCCTGATAATCATTTCATCAGCCTATTTGTTTACATATGGATTAGCTTATTTTTTCAATAAGAAAAATGTAGAACTCTTAAAAGAGGAGTTAATAAGCCTTGTATTGATACTATTAATATCCTATGCAGGTTTATGGGATATTAGCTATAAATACATTTCTTTAAAATCCGTTTTGGCTGTTTTAATTATATTGATATCTGCCTATATAAAAGATGGACAAGTTGCAGCTTCAATTGGACTTTTGGTTGGGACGGTCTCTAGTTTTGCGGGAAATCTTTCGGTTTATTTAGTTGCTATATATGGCTTATGCGGACTTGTTGCTGGTGCATTAAAGGATTTAGGGAGAATAATTATATCAGTTGCCTTCATGATAACTTCAGTTGTAGTAATGATGTATGCTAATAAGTTTGATGTTTTATTTAATTTGGAGGTAAACGTTTTATTAGCTTCGATTATTTTTATCTTATTCCCTTCATCAATCTTGGATAAGTTAAATTTAGCCTTGGATTTTGAAAACAAAAGGAGAATACCTCAAAAATTATATGCTGAAAGAATAAAGGACTATATTAATGGAAAACTTGAGATAGTTTCTAAATCCTTAAATGGTTTAGCTAGCGTTTTAGCAGAAAGGTATGAAAATAATTTAACAAAGGTTAATGAAGTAAAGGGAACAGTTGAAAAGATTGCAAACAAAGTGTGTTCAAATTGTGAAGGAAGGCACTTTTGTTGGCAAAGGGAAACATATTATACTTATGATGTTTTTTGTGAAATGCTAAGAATGGCTGAAAGGAATGGAAAATTAGAAATAAAACAAGTTCCTAATTCCTTTAATTTAAAATGTGTAAAGCTAAATGAGATAATAAGACAGATAAACTTTGAAATGGAGATTATAAGACTAAATAGCAGATGGAATAAAAAGCTTTTAAATTCAAAGATAGCCCTAGCAGAACAGATAAAGGGGATTTCAGTTGTTGTTTCAGATCTTATAAAGGATATAACTAAGTCAGTAGAATTTAAAAACGAATTGGAGGATAAGATAGCAACTCTTTTTGATATTAATGGTATAAAGTATAACGACGTGATGGTGACTAAGAATTCTAATAATAAATATGAAGTAACTATATATGGAGTGCCATGTCAAGGTAAAACGTCCTGTAGCAGTGATGCTGTAAAATTGGTTTCTGAAGCATTAGGCAAGAGGATGGTCAGAGAAAATGCTATGTGCAAATTAGATGAAAACAATAAAATATGCCAATATAAACTTGTTGAAGCAGAAAATTTTGGAGTTGCATCTGCAGTTGCGAAGCTGTCTAAGGAAGAAATTTCAGGGGATAGTTATTATTTTGGAAATGTAGCCCCAGGTAAATACATAATAGCCATAAGCGATGGAATGGGAAGCGGGTTTGAAGCTGCTATGGAAAGCAGCACAACCATAACTTTAATTGAGAAATTTATGGAAGCAGGATTTGACAGAAATACTACTATGAAGGCAATTAACTCAATTCTTTTATTAAAAAACAACGCAGAATCCTTTGCAACTGTAGATTTAGGTATTATTGATTTATATGAAGGAATTGGAGAATTTATTAAGGTTGGAGCAGTTTCAACATTTATTAAATCAGGTTTTGATGTGGAGATCATAGAAAATAAGAATTTACCTATAGGCATAATTGAGGAAATTGAAATCGAGAGTGAAATTTATCAGTTTAAAAATGGGGATATTGTTGTTATGGTTTCAGATGGTGTTATCGATGCCGATAAGGAACTGAAGGATAAATGGATAAGTAAGCTCTTAAGAGAATATAGCGGAGGTAATCCAAGGGACATTGCTGATTATATATTACAAAAGGCAAAGGAAAAATACGGTGAAAATATAAAGGATGATTTAACTGTAATCGTATCAAAAATTTGGAAGATGTAAAGGAACCATTAGGTTCCTTTATTATTGTCTAATTTTTGAGTATTTGCTATTATAAAAAGAAAAAGGTGATGCTATGCTGGATAAGGTTTTGAAATATATAACACAAAATTCGATGATTAAAAATGGGGATAAGATAGTTGTTGGTTTTTCTGGTGGCCCGGATTCTACAGCACTTTTACATATTCTCATTCAATTAAAAAATATTTATAATATTGAAGTTTTTGCTGTTCATATAAACCATATGATAAGGGATGAAGAGGCCTTTAGAGATGAAGAATTTTCAAGAGAATTTTGCAAAAGATTTGATATTCCCTTTTATTCCTTTAGAATTGATGTTTTAACTTTAGCAAAGGATAAGGGATTATCCTCTGAGGAGGCAGGAAGATTAGTAAGATATGAATGCTTTGAAAAAGTTCTAAAAGAAGTCAGTGGAAATAAAATAGCCCTTGCCCACAATAAAAATGATCAGGCAGAAACCATGATAATGAAGTTTTTAAGGGGTTCAGGACTTAGAGGAATAAGTGGAATAAAACCTGTAAGGGGAAACATTATAAGGCCTTTGCTTGTTTGTTCAAGGGAAGAAATAGAAGAATACTGCAAAAAAAACAATTTAAATCCTGTTATTGATAGCACCAATAAAGAGGCAATATATTTAAGAAATAAAATAAGGCTAGAATTAATGCCTTATATAAAAGAGAATATAAATGAAAATATAATAGATAATCTTTTTAAAGCATCAGAAATTTTAAGGGAGGAAGATGAATATATTGAAATGGAGGCTGTAAAGGCTTATGAATTAGTTAAGGCTGATGCAGGGATTTCTATAAGCAGATTTAAAGAATTACACATAGCAATACAAAGAAGGATTATCAGAAATATGATAAAAGAAGTAAAGGGCGATTTAAATGCTATTGAGAATATTCACGTTGATGACTGCTTAAAGCTTATAGAAAAGGGGGAAACGGGTAAAAAAATAAATTTACCAAAAAAGTTAATTGCAGAAATTTCATATGACAATTTTTATATAACATTAGAAAAAGATAAAAAAGATTTTGAATATAAGATTAATATTCCAGGGACAACTGTTATAGGGGAGTTAAATTTAAAAGTTTCGACAGAGCTAATAAAAAATGAAGGAACTTTGAAAGATAGTGCTTTTATAAAGTATTTTGATTATGATAAAATAAAAGGTGAATTGGTAGTTAGAAATAGAAAAGAAGGGGACTTTATTTATCCTAAAGGATTAAATGGAAAAAAGAAAATAAAGGATTTGTTTATTGATAATAAAATTCCAAAGGACAAAAGGGATGAAATCCCTCTTATTGCATTAGGAAAGGAAATCCTTTGGGTTTATAATATTAGGGATACAAAAAATTATAAAATCGATGAAAATACAAAAAATGTATTAAAAATAAAGATTGAAAGGGGATAAATAATGGAAGGTGCTATTGAAAAGGTATTATTAACTGAAGAGGAAATTAAAAAAAGGGTTAATGAGCTTGCAAAAGAGATTGAAAAGGATTTTCCACAGGGTGATTTGATTTTAATTGGAGTTTTGAAAGGTTCAGTTATATTTGTATCCGATCTTATGAGGGCCCTTAATCTGAAAGTTACGATGGACTTTATGGCAGTTTCTAGCTATGGAATGTCTTCTGAAACCTCAGGTATAGTTAGGATATTAAAGGACCTGGATTTTGACATTGAAGGTAGGGATGTTATTATCGTTGAGGATATAATAGATACTGGAACTACATTAAAGTATTTGTATGAATACCTTAAGGCAAGGCATCCAAGAACATTAAAAATATGCTGCCTTTTAGATAAGCCTGAAAGAAGAAAGGTAGACATAGAGGGGGATTATGTAGGTTTTAAAATACCCGATGCATTTGTTGTAGGCTATGGACTTGATTATGCTGAGATGTTTAGAAATTTACCATATATAGGTATATTAAAAGAAGATATTTACAAAAAGTAAACAATCGTGTATATTTAAATATTATGGTAACACAGCGAAAGGGGGGCCTAGAGTGAATAAAAATTTTTTGAAAAGTGCAAGTGCATGGCTTCTAATATTAATTGCTTTTTTTATTGCAATGACTTTATTAGATGGTGGAACAACTAAGAAAAGTGAAATAGTATATACTGAACTTATAAATGAAATCGAAAGAGGGAATGTAAAGAGCATATATATTGACATAGATACTGGTAGTGCTTCAGGTGAATTTAGAGATGGAACCTCTTTTACAACTACGGTTAACATAAATACGACGGAATTTGAAAAGATAGTAAACGAATATAATAAAACCCATGCTCAAAAGGTTCAGTTAAAATATGTTCCACCTTCAAAATTCCCATTTTGGGTTTCTGCTCTGCCTAATATAATTATGGTTATAATGCTTGTTGTTATATGGTTTATTTTCCTTCAACAGGCCCAAGGTGGCGGTGGTGGGAAAGGCGTTATGAATTTTGGAAAAAGCAGGGCAAAACTTGTTACGAATGATAAAAAGAGGGTAACCTTTGACGATGTTGCAGGAGCAGACGAAGAAAAGGCTGAGCTTCAAGAGGTTGTAGACTTTTTAAAGAATCCAAGAAAATATATTGAGATGGGAGCAAGAATTCCAAAGGGTATACTTCTTGTTGGACCACCAGGAACAGGTAAAACTCTTCTTGCAAAGGCAGTAGCAGGAGAGGCTGGAGTCCCATTCTTTAGCATAAGCGGTTCAGATTTTGTTGAGATGTTTGTAGGTGTTGGTGCATCAAGAGTTAGGGACCTTTTTGATAATGCAAAGAAAAACTCACCGTGTATAGTATTTATAGATGAGATCGACGCAGTAGGAAGACAAAGAGGTGCCGGACTTGGTGGAGGACATGATGAAAGGGAGCAAACTTTAAATCAGCTTCTTGTAGAGATGGATGGTTTTGGAACAAATGAAGGCATAATAGTTCTTGCTGCCACAAATAGACCAGATATATTAGACCCTGCCCTTTTAAGGCCAGGAAGATTTGACAGACAAATTGTTGTAAATACTCCTGATGTTAAGGGAAGGGAAGAAATATTAAAGGTTCATGCAAGGAATAAGCCACTTGAAGCAGAGGTTAACCTATCTATTATAGCTAAAAGAACGCCTGGTTTTACAGGTGCTGACCTTGAAAACCTTATGAATGAAGCAGCACTTTTAGCGGTAAGAAAGGGAAAAAGGCTCATAGGAATGGACGAACTTGAAGAGGCTATAACGAGAGTAATTGCAGGACCAGAAAAGAAGAGCAGAATAATGAGTGAAAAGGAAAGAAAGCTTACTGCATACCACGAAGCAGGGCATGCTATCGTAATGAAGCTTTTGCCAAATACTGACCCTGTTCATCAAATTAGCATAATACCAAGGGGTAGAGCGGGAGGATATACACTTGCTCTCCCACAGGAAGATAAGTATTATGCTTCAAAGACAGAATTAGAAGAAGAAATTGTAAGTCTTTTAGGTGGCCGTGTAGCAGAAAAACTAGTCCTAAATGATATTTCTACAGGCGCTAAAAACGATATCGAAAGGGCAACGAATATTGCAAGAAAAATGGTTATGGAATATGGTATGAGTGAAATTTTAGGACCGATTGAATTTGGAACAGGACATGATGAAGTATTCTTAGGAAGAGATTTTGCAAAGACAAGAAATTATAGCGAAGAGGTTGCAGCCCTTATAGATAAGGAAATCAAAAGAATAATCGAAACAGCATATAAGAGGGCAGAAGAACTTTTAAAGGAAAATATGAATAAACTCCATAAAGTTGCTGAAGCTCTTCTTGATAAAGAAAAGCTTGAAGCTGATGAGTTTGAAGCAATTTTCAACGAAGCATAAAAACCTCGGGATTTCCCCGGGGTTTAAATATGATTGGGGGGGAGAAAATTGAAGGAGGAGCTTTTGGATAAAATAAAAGTAGGTCTTAATTCTGTTATAGAAACTACCGTTCAGGAAAAGGATTCGGCAGCCAATTATGTAAATGGTTTTATAGATGTATTGTCAACCCCATCTCTAATAGGGCTTTTGGAATGTGCAGCTAAAAATGCTGTTGATCTTCATCTTCCAACCGGTTATTCTACAGTTGGAATAAGGGTAGATGTAAAACACTTGGCAGCTACACCTATTGGGATGAAGGTTAAGGCGATGGCAGAGCTAATTGAGGTAGATGGGAAAAGGCTAGTATTTAAAATAGAGGCCTATGATGAGAAGGAAAAAATAATGGAAGGATTACATGAGAGGTTTATAGTAGATGTAGAAAAGTTTATGCAAAAGATAAAAGATAAGGCTAAATAGGGTGCTTTGGCACCCTTTTAATTTTAATTGTAAAAATAAAATGATTAAGTTAAAATATTCTAAGGAGGTGTTTATTATGATAGTTTCCCATATCGATGATGTAAAGGGTATCGAGATTAATAATGACCTTGTAAAGAATGCCGTTAAGAAGGTCCTTATTTCGCCTAAGGAAGGCTGGGAAGGATATGTCATGAGGGTTTTTGAATTGTCAGAGGGTGGTTTTACTCCAAGACATACTCACCCTTGGCCACATATAAATTATGTTTTAGAAGGAGAAGGCGTCCTCCACCTTGAAGGAAAAGATTATGCCATAAAAAAAGGTTCCTTTGCATATGTTCCTTCAAATGCTTTACACCAATTTATGAATAATGGAAAAGAAACCTTAAAGTTTATTTGTATTGTTCCAGAAGAAGGAGATATTTAATATTTAGGAGGTTGCTATGCTTTTAGTTTTTGACGTTGGAAACACAAATATAGTCGTAGGAGTATATGAAGGGAAAAAACTTTTAGATGTTTGGAGATTATCAACCAATCCACCAAGGACTTCCGATGAATATGGAATGATAGTTATAAATTTATTCGAAAAGGCAAACTTAAATTATAAAGATGTTAAGGCTGTAGTTGTTTCTTCTGTAGTTCCAAACATAATGTATTCGTTAGAACATATGATAAGGAAATATTTTGGCGTAGAGCCACTTGTTGTAGGACCAGGTGTTAAAACGGGTATTAATATTAAATACGATAATCCTAAGGAAGTTGGAGCAGATAGAATAGTTAATGCTGTTGCGGCTTTGGAAATATATAAAAGGTCTTTAATTATAGTGGATTTTGGGACGGCAACGACGTTTTGTGCAGTTGGAGAAAGGGGAGACTACTATGGAGGATGTATATCCCCTGGCATTAAAATATCCAGCGATGCGCTATTTGAAAGGGCAGCAAAGCTTCCAAGGATTGAGCTTGTAAAGCCTCCAACTGTTATTTGTAAAAATACCGTAAGCAGCATGCAGGCAGGGATAATATATGGATATGTTGGCTTAGTTGATTATATAGTAAATAAGATGACGGAAGAAATGATGAAGCTTGGTGAAAAAAAGCCTTATGTTGTTGCAACTGGTGGTCTAGCAAAGCTAATATCTTCGGAAAGCAGAACTATACAGGAAGTAAATCCAATATTAACATTAGAGGGATTGAGGATAATTTACGAAAAAAATAGGTGATGATGATGAAAATAGGAAACTACATAACACCTAACAATGTATTTTTAGCACCAATGGCTGGGGTAACAGATAAAGCCTTTAGAATTTTATGCAGAGAATATGGATGCGGAATGGTTTATACTGAAATGGTAAGCTCTAAAGGATTATATTATGGCAGTAAAAAAACCAATTTACTTTTAGATATAGATGATAGGGAAGCTCCGGTTATTGTCCAAATTTTTGGAAGTGATCCTGATATTATGGCTGACATGGCGGAAAAGATAAGCGATAATGAAAAGGTAATTTCAATTGATATAAATATGGGTTGCCCTGCACCTAAGATAGTAAAGAACGGTGAAGGAAGTGCCCTTATGAAAAATCCTGAACTTGCTGAAAGGATCGTCAAAAAAGTTGTTTTAAAGTCTAAAAAACCCGTCTCTGTTAAATTTAGAAAGGGATGGGATGAAAATTCAGTCAATGCTGTTGAATTTGCAAAAATGATGGAGGCTGCTGGGGCATCCTTTATCGCCATTCATGGCAGAACAAGGGAACAGATGTATTCAGGGCATGCCGATTGGGATATAATAAGAAGGGTAAAGGAAGCTGTAAAAATTCCTGTTATAGGAAATGGGGACGTTGTGGATGAGGATAGTGCAAAGAAACTTTTGGATGAAACTGGGTGTGATGCTATCCTGATAGGAAGAGGTGCCTTAGGAGCCCCATGGATATTTAAAAGGATAAATTACTATTTTGAAACTGGACAAAAAATGCCTGAAGTTTCAATAGAAGAAAGGTTTGATATCATATTAAGACATCTTAAAATGGCTGAGGAGTTTAAAGGAAGACAGGGAATAATTGAGATGAGAAAGCATATTGCCTGGTATTTAAAGGGGCTTAAAAATTCCACTTATGTTAAAGATATTGTAAATAGGCTTGATGAAAGAGAGAAAATTGAAGAAGTTTTGATTGAATATAAAAGAACTTTGATTTAGATACTACACTTTGTAGTATCTTTTTTATTGTAAAAATTGTAAAAAAGGTATAAAATGTAATTGAGCACAATTTGTGCACTGGAGGGGTTTTATGGATTACATTCGAATTGGTGATAAGGTTATAAGCATTTCAAAGATAAATGAAACTATTGATGAGATATTAGAGTTAAGATGTAAGGGTTATTCACAGCAGGAGGTAGCAAGGATACTCAATATAGATAGGACGTTTATATCGAGGCTAGAAAGCATAGGTGAAGTAAGAAAGGGAGGGAAAATTGCAGTAGTAGGTTTCCCGATTGCAAATAAAGAGGAATTAGAGAGGGAGCTTAAAAGGGTTGGAGTAGATTTTGTATTTTTGCTAACCGAAGATGAAAGGCAAAGTTTTGTAAAGGAACAAAACGGGCTAGAACTTGTAAATGGGCTTTTAGAGATAATTTCAAAGGTTAGAAGATATCAACATTGTATTATTTTAGCCTCAAATATGAGGTCAAAACTTTTGGCAACATTATTAGACTCCCATGTATATATAATAGATATTGGAAAGTCGCCCATTAAGGATGATGTGTATGTTGATGTCAATATGGTTCTTAAAATAATCGAGACTATCAGAGAATAGGAGGCTTTATTATGAAACATATTGTGTCTGTTAGCCTTGGTTCATCTAAAAGAAATCATAGGGTAGAAACTGAGCTTTTAGGTGAAAAATTTATTATAGAGAGAATAGGAACAGATGGCGACTTTAATAAGGTTTTAGAGCTTATAAGGGAAATGGATGGTAAGGTAGATGCCTTTGGAATGGGCGGAATCGATTTATACTTATATGCAGCAGGAAAAAGATATGAAATAAAGGATGCCCTTGTTATTAAAGAGGCTGCCAAGAAAACTCCTATTGTAGATGGTTCTGGTCTTAAAAATACACTTGAAAGAAATGTAATAAAATACATAGATAAAAATTTGTTTAAGTTAAAAGATAAAACCGTTTTGATGGTTAGTGCAACTGACAGGTTCGGAATGTTGGAGACTTTTGATGAGAGTGGTGCAAATGTTGTAATAGGAGATTTAATGTTTTCCCTTGATATTCCCATACCTTTAAAGTCTGTTAAGGTTTTTCAAGCTCTTGCAAAGGTTATTCTCCCTATTGCAACAAGAATGCCCTTTGAAAAACTATATCCTACGGGCAAAAGTCAAGAGGAAAGAACTCCAAAACACGAAAAATATTTTAATGAAGCAGATATAATAGCTGGAGATTATCTTCTTATAAAAAGATATATGCCAGATAATTTAGAAGGGAAAATAATTATAACAAATACAGTGACAAAGGATGATATTGAAGAATTAAAAAGCATGGGAGCAAAATTACTCGTAACAACAACACCGGAATTTAACGGAAGATCCTTTGGAACTAATGTTATGGAGGCTGTTTTAGTTGCAATACTTAATAAAGATATCGATGATATAACACAAAAGGATTATGAAAGCTTATTAGAAAAGCTCAACTTTAAACCGAGAATAGAATATCTAAACGATGAATTTGAAGCAGTTAAAGCTAATATAATTTAGTGAATTAATTTTTAGGAGGCAATATTGAATAAAATTTTAGTATTGAATAGAGCTTCTTCAGAAGATATTAATATAATTCATCCTCATCTTAGTAGGATAATTGGTGTAAATAAGCTGCTGCTTCCTTATAAGGAAAAGGAATATAAACTAAAGGACGTTACAGCTGAAATAGTAAAAATGCCTGATGGATTAGAAAATATTAAATTGTATATAGCAATAAAAAGGTTTGGAAAAGAAAGTCTAGTGCTTTCAAAAGACTTAGGAATAAACGTTGATCTGCAGTTTATAGTTTCTTGCCTTGTTAGAGCTTTAGATATTTTCGCTGTAAGACATGGATGTGATTTAAGACTAAATGAAGTTCTAATTGCTGATGCCGAAAATGTTTTAGGAAAAATTTGCTATAGATATCTTTTAAACTTTTCACGGCGTATAATTTTGCTTGCAAATAAAAGGGAAAACTTATTCGAGGAAATGGAGTATGCATTAAAAAATTATGGAACATCAGTAGCTGTAATAGAAGATCCTATAAAGGCAGTAAGTTTATGTCAGACTATGATAATAACCAATAAAGATTTTGAATTTCTTATAGACCCCAAAAAGCCAACCCTTTTGTTAAACAGAACTATTCAAGGGAGTGGATTGTGTTTTGATGATGTAGACATAACGCTTAACGAGAAGGACTTTTTTGATAATATTTTAGCACAGGGTTTTTTAGAGATGAAGGGCTATAAGAGGATATGGAAAAATGCTGAAAAAGAAGGATTTAAAATTGCGAAGTTAAAATTACAGAATAATATAATAATGGAAATATAATTACAAAACATGTTGACATAGTTATTAGTGTGATTTATAATACCATATAACGAATATTAACAAGCACTATAAAGATTGCTTTATAGTGCTTGTTATTAATTTATTTAAGCTTTCTCCCAAGTTATTTTAAAATTGGGGGAATTACATAATATATTGTGCATATAATATCTATAAATCCTATGCAAAAAAGAGGGGAGAGTATATATGGGAGATAATAAACAAGTGATTTTAACATACGAAGGAGTTAAAAAGATAGAAGAAGAACTTGAATATCTAAAGACCGTTAAAAGAAAGGAAGTTTCACAAAAGATTAAAACTGCTATTTCCTTTGGAGACCTAAGTGAAAACTCAGAATACGATGAGGCTAAAAATGAACAAGCATTTGTTGAAGGTAGAATTGCAACTTTAGAGAACATGCTAAAAAATGCAAAGATAATTGATGAGGATGAAATAAATACAGAAGTTGTTTCAATAGGTTCAACTGTTAAAGTTAAGGATTTAAAATATGGAGATGAACTCGAGTTTACAATAGTTGGTTCAGCAGAAGCGGATCCAGCTAAGATGAAGATTTCAAATGAGGCTCCAATAGGCAGGGGACTTTTAGGTAAAAAGGTTGGTGACAAAGTAGAGATTCAAGTCCCAGATGGAGTTGAATCTTTTGAGATATTAGAAATAAAAAGGCATTAATGGAGGGTGAGCTATGGCGAATACTAATGAGGAACTTAATCAACAGGAACTTCAGAATCTTGAGGCTGAGTATAATGAATTAATGAAGCAAAGGCTTGCTAAGCTTGAGGATTTAAGAGCTAAGGGTCAGGACCCATTTCTTATAACAAAATACGATAGAACTCATACATCAAAGCAAGTAAAAGATAATTATGATGAGCTTGAGGGTAAAGATGTTAAAGTAGCTGGAAGATTGATGACAAAGAGAATCCACGGTAAGGCAGGTTTTGCTGATATCCATGATAGATATGGAAAACTACAGCTTTATGTAAAGATCGATGATATAGGTGAAGAAAAATTAAAGGCATTTAAAACATTAGACATTGGCGACATCATAGGAGTTGAAGGAACGGTATTTAAAACTAAAACTGGAGAAATTTCAATCCATGTTAAAGACTATATATTGCTAACAAAATCCTTAAGACCGCTTCCAGAAAAGTGGCATGGGCTTAAGGACCCAGATTTAAGATACAGACAAAGATATGTTGATCTTATAATGAACCAAGATGTCAGAGATACATTCTTTAAGAGAACTCAGATTATTAGAGCTATAAGAAAATTCCTTGACGATAGGGACTTTATCGAAGTTGAAACACCTGTATTATCACCAATTGCAAGCGGTGCCGCAGCAAGACCGTTTATAACACATAGCAATGCTTTAGACATAGATTTATACTTAAGAATTGCAACAGAGCTTTACTTAAAAAGGCTTATCGTTGGTGGTTTTGAAAAGGTTTATGAAATGGGTAAAAACTTCAGAAATGAAGGAATAGATATAAGACATAATCCAGAATTTAATATGATAGAGATTTACGAAGCCTATGCTGATTACAATGATATGATGGAGCTTACTGAAAATCTTGTGGCCTTTGTTTGCCAGGAAGTTTTAGGAACAACTAAGGTAAATTATCAAGGAACAGAAATAGATTTTGCTCCACCTTGGAATAGACTTACAATGAAGGAAGCAGTTAAGAAGTATGCTAATGTAGATTTCGACGAAATTAAGACAGATGAAGAAGCAAGAGAAATAGCAAAGAAGCTTAATGTAGTAGATGAGTTAAAGAAGGAACTTAAGGACTGCACTAAGGGAGATATATTGGTTGCTGTATTTGAATCATATGCAGAAAAGCATCTAATTCAGCCAACATTTATTTTAGATTATCCAGTTGAAGTTTCACCGCTTACAAAGAAAAAGCCCGATGATCCTATGTTTACAGAAAGATTTGAAGCATATGTATATGGAAGAGAAATTGCAAACGCATATTCAGAGTTAAACGATCCAATTGATCAAAGGGAAAGATTCCTACAACAATTAAGGGAAAGAGAACTTGGAGACGATGAAGCTTACATGATGGATGATGACTTCATAAATGCCCTTGAAATAGGTATGCCTCCAACAGGGGGATTGGGTATAGGAGTAGATAGACTTATAATGTTCCTAACCGACTCATATTCAATCAGGGATGTAATCCTCTTCCCAACAATGAAACCGACAAAATAAATAAAATAACCATAAAGGCAGGATAATTCCTGCCTTTTAATAATTTGTTATATTTGTCGTCGACCTCCAATCCTGCAAAAAACCCTGGAGATCGACGACAAAAGAAAATAAGATTTTTCAAGGGTTTGGAGATTTTGTTAACAAAATATTCACAATTGACAAAATCTTCAAACCCAGTTATAATAAGACATGAACGGGTTTATAGCCTACCTATAAGGGATTGAAACACAAGTTGCATGAAGTTTTTAAATATAATACCTGGAAAGTTTATAGCCTACCTATAAGGGATTGAAACAAGAAATTTTAGGAAAAAGAGCTCCAGCTTTTATGTCGTTTATAGCCTACCTATAAGGGATTGAAACTAAGGTTTTTGCAGCTACTATGAATGAATAATTGAGTTTATAGCCTACCTATAAGGGATTGAAACTGATTAATTCATTGTTTATATCATACATCTTCAAACGTTTATAGCCTACCTATAAGGGATTGAAACTTTGTTTCGCTTAAAACTTCAATCGTGTCTCCTACTGTTTATAGCCTACCTATAAGGGATTGAAACCTATTCCTCAAGCGTTTTAACCTTTTCGTTTGAGGGGTTTATAGCCTACCTATAAGGGATTGAAACCCTCATCATCTAAAGATATAATAAATAGACATAAGTTTATAGCCTACCTATAAGGGATTGAAACTTTTCTATACTTTTAAATGTTTCAAAATATTCACTAAGCTTATAGCCTACCTATAAGGGATTGAAACTTTCTACCTAGAGCTATTAAACACTGCCCTACAACAAGTTTATAGCCTACCTATAAGGGATTGAAACTGAGCTAATAAAAGGTAAGCTGAAAAACGGAAAGGAAGTTTATAGCCTACCTATAAGGGATTGAGGTTAATTACAAAAAAGGTATTGCAAAACGAAAAAAATCTGCTATAATATTTTGTGTAAGCGTTCCACGGTAGCTCAATGGTGGAGCATCCGGCTGTTAACCGGAGGGTTGGAGGTTCGAGTCCTCTCCGTGGAGCCATTTTATTTTTTGTCTAGATGTTCAGGACAAAAATTCCATTGACAATTGAGATTAACCATGATATCATACACATTGTTTTTGATGATTAAACAAAAAACCTCTGTCAATATTTTTTAAAAATGTCACCTAAAAATAACAAAAAATTAAGTTAATTATCGCATAAAAATGTCACTTTTAATGGGGAAAAATTTGGGGGCTTTGCCCCCAAAACCCC
>JAOAEI010000219.1 GCA_026416875.1 Caloramator sp. | reverse complement strand
GCCCAAAATATATAAAGCAAGAGGCAGAATTAGTAGTATCTCTAAATAATACCTTTTTATTTTATTCATCAAATTCCCCCCATTTCTCTACATGACTTCCTTTCTATTATTTCATAATCCAAAACAATACTCTTTTGATTTGTTTCTCCCCTTAAAATCTCAATTAAAAGCTGCATACCCTTTGAACCCATTTCATATCTTGGCTGCTTAACTGTTGTTATTGGTGGATAAAAATATTCTGCAAGTTCAACACCATCAAAACCGACTATTGAAAAATCCTCTGGAATATTAAACCCCTTTTGCATAGCACATGAAGCAGCACCAACTGCCATTGTATCTGAAGCTGCAAAAATTGCAGTTGGGCGTTCTTTTAACATAAGTATTTTCTGCATAGCATCATAACCACTTTTAAATTTATAATTTCCAAAGAAGATTAAATTCTCATCTACACTAATTCCACTTTCTAATAGAGCTCTTTTATATCCCTCAAGTCTTGTAATACCAGCATTAGGATCATCCTTTGGTCCAGAAATCATTGCTATTTTTCTATGTCCCATTTTGATCAAATAATTTGTAATATCAAATGCTGCCCTTTCATTATCAATTGTTACACTAGGGATTTCACCTTCTAAATCC
>JAOAEI010000218.1:263-651 GCA_026416875.1 Caloramator sp. | reverse complement strand
GCTATTGATCCTGAAGGCAAAATGGCTGGCATATCTAGCACAGATATAGACTCCTATTTAGGGATTGTAAAATTAGAGGAAGAAGCTTTTAATTTAGTTCAAGATGGACAAAAAAGCCAGGAAGGCGCTTTAGGTCAAGGACAACAAGAGGGACAAAATGAGGAAGGAGAAAAGGAGAAGAAAGAGATAAAAATAACATCTGTGGATTTTTTTCAGGGAAAGACAATAAATATAATAACCCTTTCTCCAGATGGAAAAACTATTTTAGCAGAAATAAAAGATAGAAAAGGGAAAAGTGAAATTAGAGCATATAATTCAGAGGATGGTTCTTCAATTAATTTAGATATAGTAAAACAATTTAATGGAGAAGTTTTTTCTTTAACATCAC
>JAOAEI010000218.1:0-253 GCA_026416875.1 Caloramator sp. | reverse complement strand
ACTTCTAAGGAAGAATTTGTGGTTACAGTTGAAGTAAAAGAAAATGCTACAGATGAGGAAAAAAAGTTAAGGGGAGATTGGATTTATAACGTTAAAACCAAAAAATTCAGACAAATCAAACAATTTTAATTGTAAACGTTTTTTATAGGTAGTATAATAAAATTAGAATAGTTTGTGGGGTGGGGCTATGTCTAATAAAGAAAAAAAGGTAATCAACATTAGATGGCTTAGATTTAAGAAAAAATTGAAAAAC
>JAOAEI010000217.1 GCA_026416875.1 Caloramator sp. | reverse complement strand
ACATACTGCTTTCAATAACGACAGAGGTTTTGGAGCTGCAGGAGTTTGATGATACATATTTTTTGAAGCAAATTAAAGAAATTCAAGTATTGGAACATAATCTGGTCAGGTTTGTTTTTCAAGACGGACGAATGGTTGACAAGCATTGGCAGAATAAATCAAGGAGTGAAAGCTGGAGTGAGGAAGCCCGTGAAAAGGCAAGAATGCGCCAGATGGATTACTTGGGGAGGAGGAATTCAATATGCAGTCAGCAAGAGCAGTAACAGTTATACCTGCAACAACAGGAAGGCTAGCGGCAGCAACGGCTGTAAGGGCTTCATTAAAGAGAGTGGCCGCATATGCAAGAGTTTCAACTGACAATGATGAGCAGCTTTCAAGCTACGAGGCACAGGTCGATTATTATACAAAGCATATACAGTCAAATACCGCATGGAAGTTTGTAGAGGTTTACACCGATGAGGGTATCTCAGCTACCAGCACTAAAAAACGTGACGGCTTTAACAGGATGATTGCCGATGCTTTAAATGGCAAAATAGACCTTATTATAACCAAATCGGTCAGCCGGTTTGCCAGAAATACCGTTGATACGCTTACCACAGTCAGACAGCTTAAGGAAAAGGGCGTTGAGGTGTATTTTGAGAAGGAGAATATATATAC
>JAOAEI010000216.1 GCA_026416875.1 Caloramator sp. | reverse complement strand
TTGCATTATACCTGCAATAAGAAGAATTATTACCATAAAGGGGAGACTTAATGTGGTAATTCTAAGATATAAATTAGCATGGCTTAATAAAGTTTCTTTAGGGTTGAAAATCAGCAGCAATGATTTTGAGTTTAGGAATATTACAATTTGAAATATAAGGACAAAAAAAAGTGAAGTAATGAAGGCTTGTTTTACTGTTTTTCTAAGTTTTTCAAAGTCTTTAGCTCCAAAACTCTGGGCAATTATAACTGTAACTCCAGTTGCAACTCCTTTAAATATTGCCCATATTAAATTGTATATCCGGCTTGAAAGCCCAATTGCAGCAATTGAGGTCTCATCTATCCTGCCTATCATAGCCATTGTTATAAGTCCAGCTGTCATTTGTAAAATGTTTTCAAAGGTAATCGGAAGTATCATAGAAATTATTTTTTTTCTTATTTCTTTAAGTTCACTCATAATTAACCTTCCTTTATTTTTCTGTAGAATAATTTTTTAGCGTACAGTATAATTATAATATAAATATTAAAATTTGTTAGCTTTTTTTAAAAATTTTAAGGGGGATGAAATTTGAATACAAGAGAGTACATTGGTTTGATTTTTATCAATTTGTTTTTCTTTGTTATCGCATTTTCATTTGATTCATTTATGGTGATTGGAG
>JAOAEI010000215.1 GCA_026416875.1 Caloramator sp. | reverse complement strand
ATGGGACATCATCTTAATAACATGAGAAATAAGCTTAAAGAAATAATTAAAACTATATCTGAAAGCTCAGAACTAGTAGTTGCAACTTCTGAAGAACTTACTGCAAGTGCTGAACAAACTGAAGCTGCTGCAGAACAAATAGCAGTTTCGATGCAGAATCTTGCTTCAGGATCTGAAAAGCAGATGAATATATCCTCAGAGGCAGTAAAAATTGTAACAGATATTTCAAAAGGAATAGAAAAGGTTACAAATAATCTTTCTATTATTGCTGAAAATTCTTTAAATGCCTATGATAAAGCTGAAAAAGGAAATGTTGTTATTAAAAATACAATAAACAGGATGGATAACATAAATGAAAAGGTTTTAGCTGCAGGGCAAACAATAAATGAACTTGGGAAAAAATCCGCTGAAATAGGTCAAATAATTTCGGTTATAACAGGAATTGCAGAGCAGACTAATCTTCTTGCTTTAAATGCAGCAATAGAAGCGGCAAGGGCAGGAGAACACGGAAAGGGATTTGCAGTAGTTGCTGATGAAGTTAGAAAATTAGCTGAACAATCGGCAAATGCAGCAAAGAAAATAAGTATGATTATAAGCGAAATAAAAGATAATATAGATATCTCTATTGAAACAATGGCTGAAGGTACAAGTGCTGTAAAAG
>JAOAEI010000214.1:280-661 GCA_026416875.1 Caloramator sp. | reverse complement strand
TATAAGAGACAGAACTTAAAATTCTCTGTAGAACTATTAAAATTATTAACAAAAGTATTTGGCAAGTCTTTGTATTTTAAAACAATTGTATTTATATTTGATGTATAGTCTTTTTTGTATATAGCTTCTAATTTGTTTATTATGTTATTTTGATTATAACTATTGCTAATCTTTAATACAACCAACAACAAAACAATTATTGTAACAAAGCCTATACGTTTAGATAATCCATCTAAATATTTACTATTTTTTTTATTAGAATGGTAATAGTAGTTGTAATTATAATTCATCTTCTCCTCTCCCTTCATCATTATATTATATATTTATTTTTATATAATAAAAAAATGCATGTATAAGACATGCATTTAAAAATTTATTTTT
>JAOAEI010000214.1:0-270 GCA_026416875.1 Caloramator sp. | reverse complement strand
CAGCGTCAGATGTGTATAAGAGACAGCATACCTACATTAATCACAAGTGCAACTGCAATTATATTAGTTAAAAGGGACGTACCTCCATAACTTATAAATGGAAGTGGTATACCTGTGATAGGCATAAGCCCTATATCCATACCTATATTTTGTAACACTTGAAAACTAATCATGGTTATAATACCTATAACTAAATATTTTCCAAAATTATCTTTTGCTGTTAATGATATTTTATATGCTCTATATATTAATATAAAATAAAGAAGTAAA
>JAOAEI010000213.1 GCA_026416875.1 Caloramator sp. | reverse complement strand
GGCCTTCTTCCCTTTCTGCAGTCTCCATATAAAGTAAATTGTGAAACCACCAAAAGGGACCCCTTAACATCTATAAGGGATAAATTCATTTTTCCCTCAGCATCATCGAAAATTCTTAAATTGCATATTTTATCTGCAAGATATTTTATATCATCTGAGTTGTCGCTATCTTCAACACCAAGCAAAACCAATATTCCATTATCTATTTTCCCTGTAAGCTCACCGTCAGCTATAACCTGAGCCCTTTTTACCCTTTGAACAACAGCCCTCATAGTCTCACTCCTAACTTAGATTTCTATAAACGTCTATAATTCCATTTAATTTTCTAAGATCCCTAATTAACTTTTCTATCTGCTCAACGCTTGTAACTTCAATTGTTAAGTTTATTAAAGCCAAATGGTTCCTTGTTGTTCTTGCATTTATAGCCTTTACCGAAAGCTTTGAATTAGTTAAAGTTGTCGATATATCAGCAATAAGACCATGTCTATCGTTGGCTTCAATTGAAATTTCTGCAAGGAATTTTGCGTTATGCTCACCGGTCCAGCTTGCATCAATTACTCTATCCGGTTCTGCTTCTGCTAGATGCTTAAAGTTGCTGCAATCCTTTCTATGGATGGATACTCCCCTGCCTCTTGTTATAAAGCCGATTATCTCATCACCCGGAAC
>JAOAEI010000212.1 GCA_026416875.1 Caloramator sp. | reverse complement strand
TATATAAAAAAATCCGGCAAAAGCCGGACACTGGCGGAGAGAGTGGGATTCGAACCCACGGTGGAGTTGCCCCCACGCTTGATTTCGAGTCAAGTGCCTTAGACCTCTCGGCCATCTCTCCATACTAAATATATATTACAATTTTTATATAAATTTATCAATCCTTTTTTCTTTTACCTTTGAAAAACTCCTTTAAGAGTTTGCTACACTCATCCTTTAAAACTCCCTCTATAACTTCTATCCTGTGGTTAAGCCTTTCATCTGCTATAATGTTATATAAACTTCCGCAGGCTCCTCCCTTAGGGTCCCTAGCACCAAAAACCAAAGTTTTTATCCTTGAATTAACAAGGGCCCCTGCACACATTGGACAAGGTTCTAGGGTTACATACATCGTGCAGTCTAAAAGGCGCCATCCTCCTAAGGTCCTACAAGCTTCATTTATCGCAAGAATTTCAGCATGTGCTGTGGCATCCTTTAAAGTTTCCCTTAAATTATGAGCCCTTGCTATTACTTTCCCATCTTTAACAATTACTGCTCCAACTGGAACTTCATCTAATAGAAGACATTTTTTAGCTTCTTCTAAAGCTATTTTCATAAAAAATTCATGATTCATAAAACCACCACTTAAAATAAAAAATCAAGCCCGAAGGCTTGATTTGGAGCACCC
>JAOAEI010000211.1 GCA_026416875.1 Caloramator sp. | reverse complement strand
CACATAGTCCATATAAAACAAAAAGTCTAGGTTTAAGCCTAGGCTTTTATTTTTTAATTTACATCCCACATAGTCCATATAAAACTCCTAACTTATCCATGTATACCTGGAATGCACTTACATAATTTACATCCCACATAGTCCATATAAAACAGTTAAGCCTGTTAGAAAAAATATAAAGAATTTTGTGGAATTTACATCCCACATAGTCCATATAAAACTTTATTCTTTCGTCAAAGTTTTTCTGTAAATTCTCATTTACATCCCACATAGTCCATATAAAACTAATTTGTTAAGTAGGGTATACAAAAATAAAGTTTATTTACATCCCACATAGTCCATATAAAACAGTAGATTTAATTTATAGACATCAAATAGAGGATGTGGAATTTACATCCCACATAGTCCATATAAAACATAAATTTTGGAGGTGTGAAAATGTATCTGGTAAGAAATTTACATCCCACATAGTCCATATAAAACTAAAATAAAGGATATGACTTTTTTTAGAAATGAAACGAATTTACATCCCACATAGTCCATATAAAACATATTGAACCAATTGGAATAAATTCGGATATTGTATAATTTACATCCCACATAGTCCATATAAAACGATGCCTGTTTTGTATGTAACACTTGGAATTTCTTTATTTACATCCCACATAGT
>JAOAEI010000210.1 GCA_026416875.1 Caloramator sp. | reverse complement strand
GGTTTAAAAAAGTGTGAAGAATTATTATCTAATTTTAAATGTAGCAAAGATTTGGATATTGAATTGTTTTTAAAGACTAAGGCTATTTCATTTGAAAAGTTAGGGAAAAGTAGAACTTTTATAATTTATAATGAAGATAAAGCAGAAACCGAATTTCAAATATTAGCATATTATACTTTGGCTTTGCAGGTTTTAAAAGTAAACGAAAAGTTGTCAAACCGTAAAATTAAAGAATTTGATGGATTAAGTGCTAAAATACATGGAGAAAAAATTTTAGAATTTCCAACAATATTAATAGGACAACTAGGTAAAAATGATTTATATAAAGATACTATTAGTGGAGATGAAATAATGAATTATTGTTTTAATACAATTTTAGATGGGCAAATGCGATTAGGTGGACGTCTTATAATGCTTGAGTGCAAAGATATTCCATATCTAATAAAATTTTATGAAAGATATGGTTTTAGAAAAATTGAAAAAGACTATAGAGAAAATGAATTATTGCAATTTGTAAAAATTTTAAGTGAAAAGGATTTAGTTGATATTAAAAGTGACGAATAATCAATATTCTTTTTTAACATATGATGTTATTTACTTATTAATTTGTTTTTGTGACATTGAATAAAACACCTCGTTCCTCATAGTGACATTTTATCATATTACTTTACAACAT
>JAOAEI010000020.1 GCA_026416875.1 Caloramator sp. | reverse complement strand
ACAATATATTGTGCCTTTTTAATTGCATCTTTGGCCTTATCTATTTCATTCATTTTCATCACTCCTTACAATTATAGTTATAACCAAAATTAAGTTTAAAATTACAAAAGGTGCCCTTGGCACCTTTATAGTTTAAACTGTTTTACATCTTCAACTAAAGCATCCATCATACTGCTTAATTTTTGTGCAGAATCAGCAACCTTTGACGATAACGCTGACATCTCCTCAGATGTGGCTGATATTTCCTCAACAGAAGCTGATGTTTCTTGAATTATAGCACTTAAATTTTCCACGCTTGAAAGAACGCTTTCTTTATCCTTTACAGTCTCATTTAAAAATACATAGGCATCTTCGATTAAAGGAACTGTATTTTGAATAGAATGTATTATTCCTTCAAACTTCTCTGCCGTTCTATCAACTGTTGTAATTTGTTCACCAATAAATTTATCAACTTCTTCTGCCGCAGAGTAAACGGCTTTAGCTTCTTCTCCAACACCTTTTATAATATTTCTTATTTCATCTGAAAACTTTTTAGATTCTTCAGCAAGCTTTCTTACTTCATCAGCAACAACAGCAAATCCCCTTCCAGCTTCACCAGCCCTTGCAGCTTCAATGGCTGCATTTAATGCTAATAGATTTGTTTGTTCTGATATATTATTTATTATATCAACTATATTTTCAATCTGATTGAAGGAGCTTGAAAGAGTTTGTAATTTAGTTGTAACAATTTCAAAGGATTGTTTAATACCGTTTATTGCCCTTAAAAGTCCATCCAATTCATCCTTACCCTCACTTGCCTTAAATGATGTATCTTCTGCTCCTTCCTTCACTTCCTTTAACTTAGAATACATTTTATCTATCTTTTCGGAAAAGGACTCAAAAAGTCTAACAACCTGGGTAACTTCTAGACTTTCATTTTCTGTTGCAGTTGCAACCTGGGATATTGATGAAGAAACCTGTTCTGAAGATACCGCCATTTCCTCAGCAACCGAAACAAGTTCCTTTGATGAAGTCTTAACTAACTGGGCATTTTCATTTATCTTGCTTATGATCCCAATCAAAGATTGTTTTAAAAAGGCTATTGCCTTTGATATTTCTCCTATTTCGTCGTGTCTTTTTAAATATCTTTCTTCAAGATTTACATTTAATTCGCCCTTTGCAATCACATCTAATACTTTTTTTGTAGCCTGCAGCGGATTTATAATTATTTTATCCATAAATACCATTATAAGAATAGATAAAACAATAACTAATCCTATTGTAAACATTAGAAATACTTTTAAAACAGGCATAACTAATTTATCAAGTTTTTCCTTTTCAATACCTACAAAAAACATTCCAATAGGAGTGTTGCTTGTATCCTTTATAGGCATGTATATCCCTTGATAGATTTTATGCTTTAATTTTACATCACCAATACAATCTTTGCCCTTTTTTAATACTTCTTCTATAACTTTGTTATCAACTTTACTTCCAATAATCCTCATGCCATTTTCTTCAATTGTTGTTGTAACCCTTGTATCGTATAAGAAAACCGAGCATTCAATATCTGCTTTTTTCTTAAGGTTGTCGACGGATGTAAAATCATAATTTATCTTATGGCTGCCCTTATAAAGCATTCCACCAGAAACCTTCCAGGAGCCTGGATATTGGATATCATAGATTTCAAGGGCAAGATTTGCAGTTTGCTTTAGCATTCCTTGGGTCAAAGCCCTGGTAAACTCCACATAAATTAGCCCATTGATAATAATACTAAACAAAACAATAACTGAAATAACTAATAACCATATTTTTGCCTTTGTATTTATTTTTTTCATAGCCTAACCCCCGTATCTGTTTTAATAGCTTTCACCTTCTCAAAATTATTCCTAATCATATTATCGTCAAATTTTTCTAAATTTTTATAGGCATTCGATAACATTAATTTAATTCTATTTATTTGGTTTACCTCGCTTGCACCAGGATCATAATCTACTGCTACAATATTAGAATTAGGATATCTTCTTCTTAATTCTTTAATCATGCCCTTTCCTACAATATGATTAGGCAAACATCCAAAGGGTTGAAGACATACAATATTTGGCACATTATTTTCAATCAGTTCCATCATCTCTCCCGTCAAAAACCATCCCTCACCCGTCATATTTCCAAGGGAAAGTAATGTTTGTGCAAGCTGTGCCTTTTCCTCTATAGTCGATGGAGGACTAAATCTTTTGCTTCCATTTAGTGCCTTCCTTATTTCTCTTCTATAAAATTCAATAACCTTTATCGATAATAATCCTCCAATTCTTGCCTTTAAATCTCCTGTAAGATTGTGATATTTAAACTCTTCATCATAGGCCGAATAAAGCAGAAAATCTGCAAGGTCAGGTAAAACTACCTCTGCCCCTTCCTCTTCTAATAGCTTAACAATTTGATTATTCGCTGTAGGATGATATTTAACCAAAATTTCTCCTACAACTCCAACCCTTGGCTTATTCATGTTGGTAATTTCCATACTATCAAATTCCTTAACTATTTGCCAAACATTCTTTTTAAACTCCTTAAGGCTACAGGATTTTAGATTTTTAATTATCCTTTCCTTCCACTTATTATATAATTGCTCTGTCGAACCTTTTATCTTTTCATAGGGTCTTGTCCTTAAGATAAGCCTCATAAGTAGGTCTCCATAGCAGACTGCCATAAGTCCCCTGTGAAGTAAAATAGGTGTTATTTTAAATCCTGGCTGTTTTTCTAAACCCTTAGCATTTAAGGATAAAACTGGGACATTTTGTAAATTTGCATCCTTCAAAGCTTTTTTAAGTAAGCTTATATAATTTGTAGCTCTACAGCCCCCTCCAGTTTGTGTCATTATTACCGCAGTAGAATTCAAATCATATTTTCCAGACTTTAATGCATTTATTATCTGTCCTATAACAACTATTGCAGGATAACATGCATCGTTATTAACATATCTTAATCCTTCATCTATTGCATTTGCATCGACGGATGGTAAAACTTCCAGTTTATAGCCACTAAATTCAAAGGCTTTTTCAAGAATTTCAAAGTGAATAGGCGACATCTGAGGAGCTAAAATAGTATATTTCTTTTTCATTTCTTTAGTAAATAAAACCCTATCTTCTTCATTATATTGGATTTCTCTTACAAAATTTTTCCTTTTTCTTTCCTCTAGGGCCGCAAAAAGGCTTCTAATTCTTATTTTAATTGCTCCTACGTTTGTCCCTTCGTCGATTTTAATTGAAGTATAAATCTTTCCTCTAGCCTCTAGTATTTCTTTAACCTGATCAGTTATAATTGCATCAAGTCCACATCCGAAGGAATTTAATTCAATAAGATCGATATTATCATGTTTTGCAACAAAATATGCTGCTCTATATAGTCTTGAGTGATATGTCCATTGGTCAACAACCCTAAGTCTATTTTCAACTTCGCCTAAGTGGCAAACTGAATCCTCTGTTAAAACTGCTGCGTTAAATGATGTAATTATATTAGCTATCCCATGGTTAATCTCAGGGTCAATATGATAAGGTCGCCCTGCAAGAACTATGGCTCTTAGTCCCTCTTTTTTGATATATTCTAAAATTTCTTCTCCTTTTTTTCTAATATCCTTTTTATAATTTTCAAGTTCTCTAAGCCCTAATTTTAATGCATAATCTATTTCTTCCAAAGAAATATTAAACCCTTTAAAAGTTTCAAATAATAACTTCTTTAACATCTTATAGTCATCTAAACTAATGAAGGGATTTAAAAACTTTATTTTGTTCTCCTTTAATATATCCATATTATTTTTTATAACCTCAGAATAGGAAGTAACTATAGGGCAGTTATAATGGTTATCAGCATCATTAAATTCTTTTTTCTCATAAACCACTGATGGATAAAATATAACCTCAACTCCCTTTTTAACTAAATTCATAATATGCCCGTGAACAACCTTTGCAGGATAGCATATAGTATCTGATGGTATTGTCTCCATTCCATCCTCATAAAGTCTCTTAGTAGTTTTATCCGATAGCACCACCTCAAAGCCTAAAGCAGTAAAAAAGGTATGCCAAAGAGGATAATTTTCATAAATATTTAATGCCCGTGGAATTCCTATCTTGCCCCTTGGTGCATCTGTTAAGGCTTTATAATCAAAAAGCCTGTTATACTTATATTCATAAAGGTTTGGAATTTCCTTTTTAGTATTAAAATTTCCTGCTCCTCTTTCACATCTATTCCCGGTAACAAATTTTTTACCATCCTTAAAAGTGCTGATAGTTAAGAAACAATTGTTGCTACATAGTTTACATCTTGTAAAGGACTGTTGGATCTCAAATTTATCTAATTCTTCTAATTTCAATATTTTTGATCTTTGCCCCTCCTTATATCTTTCCTTTGCAATCAGAGCAGCTCCAAAGGCTCCCATAAGCCCTGCGATATCAGGCCTTACCGCTTCCTTTCCAGATATTATTTCAAAGGCCCTTAGCACTGCATCATTATAAAATGTTCCTCCTTGAAGTATTATTTTTTCACCGAGATCCTCTACATTCCTTATCTTTATTACCTTCATAAGGGCATTTTTAATAATCGAATAAGATAATCCTGCAGATATATCTCCAATTGTTGCCCCCTCTTTTTGTGCCTGCTTGACCTTAGAATTCATGAATACTGTGCACCTTGAGCCTAAGTCAACTGGATTTTGTGCAAAAAAGGCTTCCTTTGAAAATGCTTCTACATCAGTCCCTAAAGACTTTGCAAAGGATTCAATAAATGAGCCGCATCCTGAAGAACAAGCCTCATTTAAAATGATGCTTTCAATAACTCCATCCTTAACTTTGATACATTTCATATCTTGTCCACCAATATCCAAAATAAAATCTACTCCACTTAAGAAATTTTCGGCAGCCTTATAGTGAGCTATAGTTTCTACCTCGCCCTCATCTATTGAAAGGGCTGTTTTAATAAGTCCCTCTCCATATCCAGTAATACAGGAATTTGCTATAAAAACATCCTTTGGCATTTTCTTATAAATATTTTTTAAAACTTCTATTACCGATTTAAGTGGATTACCTTCATTGCTACAATAAAAGCTCTCCAGCAAGTTATTTTCTTCATCTATTAAAACTGCTTTAGTAGTAGTTGACCCAGCATCTATACCTAAAAAACATCCTCCTGAAAAATCATTTATATTCCTTCGTTTTATTTTATGTTGTTCATGCCTTTTTTTAAACTCAAAATACTCTTCTTCTGTCATAAAAAGCGGTCTAATATGACTTGACTCTCTTTGGCCATAACTACTATTATTTATTCTATTTATTAAATTTTCTAAATTGACTGTAGTCTTACTCTTTGCAATCAAAGCAGCACCAAGGGCTACGAAAAGATGTGAATTCTCTGGAATTATAACTTCATCCTCTTTTAGCCTAAGGGTTTCTATGAATCTTTTTCTAAGTTCACTTAAAAAAAACAAAGGTCCTCCCAAAAAGGCTACTTTTCCTTTTATTTTTCTTCCTGCTGCAAGACCCGCAATAGTTTGATTTACAACAGCTTGAAAAATCGATGCTGCAATATCCTCCCTTTTTGCCCCTTCATTTATAAGTGCTTGAATATCTGTTTTTGCAAACACTCCGCATCTTGATGCAATAGGATAAATTATTTTATGCCTTTTTGAAAGTTCATTTAATCCCTCAGCATCCGTCTTTAAAAGAGCTGCCATCTGGTCTATAAAGGCACCTGTTCCACCTGCACAGCTTCCATTCATCCTTTGTTCTAAATTGCCATCGAAATATGTAATTTTAGCATCCTCTCCCCCAAGTTCAATAGCAACATCTGTATCGGGAATAAATTTTTCTACCGCCTTAGTTGATGCTATAACCTCCTGTTCAAAGGGTATATTGAGCCAATTTGCTATCCCTATTCCAGCTGAACCTGTTAGGACTATCCTTGCTGTAGTCCTATCTAGTATTTGACCTACTTCATAAAAAATTTCCTTTATTGTGTTTATAACATCCGCAAAATGTCTTTTGTATCTACTAAAAACTATATTATCCTTCTCATTTAAAACTACTACCTTTACTGTTGTGGAACCCACATCAACCCCTATATAATATTCCTTCATAATATTATCCCTTCCTTCTACGCTATAAAAACCATCTGAAATCTATTCTATACCTCATCATAAAAAGCAACAAACTTAATAATACTGTTTTTTATTCCTGTTTTTTTAATCTTGACTAAAAAAAACCATATATTAATATCTATCTTTCGTTTACACTTTTTATCTATAAAAATTATGCTCTAAGGCTAATCTAAGCCTTAGAGCTTTTTTTAAATTTCTATTTCATAAAATCTCTTATCTACATAGCTTAAAAGTTTTTGATATAAAATCGAAGATATTATGAGAGGGATAAGTATTAAAGCTATATAAAGCCAATTGCTTTTTAAATTTAGTCTCACAATAATAGCTCCAAATATTGCTACAAATCCCATAGTTCCCAAAATTCCTACAACTCCATTTATATTTTGTTTTATTGCCTTTTGTGGATTATCCCAGTTTAGCTTAGGCCATTTTAATTCAGCAAAAATTTCTATAATAAAAATCATTGTAAGAAGTATTATAGACGTTATTAAAATTATTAATAAACTTATTATACCGATTTTAAATAAAGCTAAATCCATTATCAAAATAATGGCTGCAGCTAAAATTCCAAATACTAATCCGTGGATAATCTTTGCCGTTATATATAATTTTGGATTTATCGGCAGGGATTTTATTATTTCAAAGGCCCTTCCTTCCCTTGAAATACATGTTGCAGCAATACTTGTTGAAGCTCCAAGAAAAATTATAACTCCTATTGAAATTAAATTCAAATAATATGAAAAATCAGGATGGTTCATCACCTTTTTTATATCAAACAGAAAGGTATTTTTTTGAAAATAAATGGATGCCCCCATAATTATTGGCAATAGAAATATTACCATAGGTCCATTTATAAAATACACAGGTTCCCTATTCATCAGTTTCAATTCCCTATCAACCAATGTGATAAGCAAATTCCTCTTTTTCGTTGTTTTCTTTAATTGCTTTTCATCCATTCTTTTTGTGCTTTTTTGAACTTCTGTGCTCCCAATTAAAGTATCATAATAAATATTAGACATAGTAAATAGCAATAAAATCAAAGCACATAAAGCAATTGCAATGAAAATAATTAAATAGATAAAACTCTCTAATTTTCCATTGTTTATGATAGCCTTTGCTGCAATTACAGCAGGATAGTATAACTTACTTGTTGAATCAATTAACCCATTTGGTGCAGTTAATTTTTGCATTATAAATTCTGGATTTTTATCAAAGTTAGCCATCTGATTGGTTAAATATTGAAAAATGACTCCAATACCAATAGCCAAAAATCCCGATATATACATTATAAAATCCTTCTTTTTTAGAAGTTTCCCAAACTTCATAGTAGGAGTTATTAAAAAATATCCTATAACAAGCGGAATAATTGGAATAGTTAAAGTAATAAGCAAAGAATTTATATAATATAAAACCCCTTCCCCATTTTTTACTCCATAAACAATTATCCCTGTAGCCATTATAACAAAGGCAAATAAAGCTTCCGAAAGATAGCTTATTGCAAATTTAGCAATAAATAAATTCCAAGGTTTTAATGGCAAAGATAATATTATATCCCCCTCTTGATTGAGAAAATAGGTTGCAATTACTGTCAATATCCCTAAAAAAAATGTAAAGGCAGTCGAAATAATAACTGTATTTAAAACAACAAGTCCCTGCTGATTAATAGGCTTAAGAAGGTCATACATTTTTATGTTGAAGGCTGTAAACATAGTTATCAAACCAGAAAAAGAAAATAAAATTAAAATAATCAATCCTAATGTCTTTACTGCTTTCTTCTTATCATATTTTAAATCCCTAAACAATCCACTAAATCCAAAGACAGAATTAACATAAAATTTAATTGTTGAAAAAGCTTTATTCATTATCTACCAACTCCAAGAATAAATTTTCAAGGCTATCATTTTCTTTTCTTATTTGTCTCAGCTCATCTAAAGTTCCTGTAAAAATTATCTCACCTTTTTTAATGATTCCTATCCTATCACAAAGCCTCTCTGCAACCTCCATTATATGAGTTGAAAAAAATATAGTATTCCCATTATCGGCATGCTTTCTCATCATTTCCTTTAAGACAAAAGCCGCCTTAGGATCCAATCCTACAAGTGGTTCGTCCAAGATCAACACAGGTGGATTATGAATTAAAGCCCCTATTATTATTAACTTTTGTTTCATTCCGTGGGAGTAACTACCAATACTCGAATTTAAAGCATCTTTTACTTCAAAAATCTCCGCCAATTCGTTTATTTTTTCATATCTTTGATTCCCATCTACTTCATAAATATCAGCAATGAAATTCAAATATTCAATACCGGTTAACCTATTAAAAATTTCAGGATTATCAGGAACAAATCCTATCTGCTGTTTTGCTTTAATTGGTTCTTCTACCACATTAATTCCATTTACAAATATTTGCCCTTCATCGGGCTTTAGAATTCCTGTTATCATCTTTATTGTCGTAGTTTTGCCTGCACCATTAGGCCCTAAAAATCCGAATATTTCTCCTTTTTTTACCTCAAGGTTAATACTATTAACAGCCTTTACCTTCCCCCTTGAATAGGTCTTTGAAACATTATTAATTGTAATCATAAATACACCTTCCTTTAAAATATGAATCAGAAGGAGAATTCCTTCTGATTCTATATTAGCATTGCTAAAATATTAGCTAAAACGCTCATATAATTATAATCTTCAAATTTATATTCTTTGTCGTTTGACGGTGCTAATATATACACAATTCCCTTTAACATCTCCTCCTTTACAACTGGAACTAACATTATCGAATAAAGCACAGGAACATTTTTAACAACATCATACTCGAATATCCCATCCCAGTCAATACCATAAAATCCTTTTTGTTCCTTTATAACTTTATCCAATAGTCTTTTATTAATATTGATGAATTTTATCCAGTTATCATCATTCGCTTGTCTCCAAAATTGATTATTTATTTCACCATTTTCAATAAAAACTATACCAGCATATTTACCCTCAGATGAATCTAAAAGTCTTCCTAGAAATTTATAAAAAATCTCTTCTCTACTTAAATTTTCCTTTATAAGTTCCGTCAGTTCAATCATAGTCAATATTTTTGCTGTATCCCTAAGATCGTTTCCTGTTAAAAATCCGCTTAATTTATCTGTAACTCTTTCTTTTTGATCAAAAGCCTCATCCCAAACTTCGCATCTATTCTTTCCTTTTTCTTTTGCTACATATAAAGCCTTATCCGCCTTTTCCAAAAGCTCCTCCTTCCACTCAGCATCTTCCGGGAAAGATGCTATTCCAAAACTTGCAGTAACCGACTTCCCATCTATAAATAAGTTTGTTTCAATCTTTTTTCTTATTCTTTCAGCCAAATTTAGTGCATCATATTTATTAGTATAAGGTAAAAGTATCAAAAACTCTTCGCCACCATATCTAAAAAACAAATCGTTTTTTCTAATATTGGATTTTACAACTTCTCCTAGTTTTCTTAAAATTTTATCACCAAGTAAATGCCCGTATTTGTCATTTAATTTTTTAAAGTTATCAATATCTACCATTACAATTGAAAAAACTCCGCCATTGACTTCTGCATTTTCTATATTTTCATCCAATACATCATCCAATATTTTTCTTGTATAGGCAGATGTCAATTTATCTATTATAGCTGTGTTGACAATATTAATATTTTCGATATATCCCATTAAAAGATTTACTAATGGTTTGCAGTCTTCAATAGCTTCCTCCGTAAAATTATTGATAAATTTATCCGTTTCTAAAATTACATATCCGTAGTTTCTTTTTATGTCATATGTAGAAATCCTAAACTTATCCTTTCGTTTGTTCTTTATAAGTGGAATACAAATAACATTGGTCACATCCCCACATTCATCAGATTTTTTTACAATAATTGTCTTTTCTAATCTTTTTGCTTTTTCAATAATCAAGCTATATTTATCAATATTAACTTTTTCCTTACTCAATATAATTTCTGGATTTTTTGAATCAGTAATTAAAAGATAATTTGTTGCCAAAGTTATATAAGACATTAATTCCATTATTAATAGAGTATCACTATCTGGATCCAATGTAATTTTATTTAATAAATCATTTATGCTGTTAATATTTATATTGAGTTCATATTTAAAATCAGATTTTATTTTTTCTATTATGCATTCCTTTATATTTAATTTATTAAATTGCATATTAATAAATCTATACGCAATCTGAAGTAAATTGTTTGTTTCTTGTCCATCCTTTTCATTTAAGTCTAAATCTAAAATTTCGCTTATTTTGTTTATGGTTCTATAAAAATTTGAAATTGATAAATATTTAATTTTATATTCCTCTGGCAAATCCTTTATAAGGCTTAGCATCAGATTAAGTGAATTAAAATAATAATTAACAGCCTTATATATGTTATTTTTATAATAATCTCCTAAAATTCTTGTTGTCATCATAGATAATTCTATTAATTTATTTTCCTTAAGTTTTGGTAGTATTTCTTCTAATCTATTGATTTTGTTTTTATAAATCAAGATTTCTAAAACGTTTATTCTAAGCTTTAAAGCACTTGGTAGCTCATCAAGTTTAAAATTTTGAATTAAACCAAACATTTTTTTAGCATAGTTTATTTTATTAATCTTTAAAAATTTTAAAGCCAAATGATAAAAAATATATATCTTTTCAACATCGTTTTTATATTTTTTTGCTAAATCTAATAAAGACTCAACCTCATCATCCAAATTTTCTACTTCTTCTGAAATAGTGAGAATTTTTAAGAAAGCTTCTGCATCCCACTTAATTCTAATTTCATTACTCTTATGAATCTTTAAAACTTCCTTTAAGTATTGATATACTTTGTCATGGTCACCTAATTTATAAAAAAGTTGTGCACTAAAATAATAATATAAACCTTCATATATATTCTGATTAGGAGAATTTTTAAGTTCATCCGTAGCTTTTAAATAGGAAAAATAAGCCTTCGAGTAATTTCCTATTCTTAAATATATTCCTATTAAAAAGCAATAGATATAAAAAGTATATGTTTTATATCCTAATTCATCAATTATATCTAAAGCTGATTTAAAACATTCCAAAGCCTCCATTGTATTAAATTTAATATAATTTATCTCCCCAATATTAATGAGTGCAAGGGCTTTAAGAAAGACAATGCCCTCTTTTTCAGCTAAGTTTTTCATTTTCTCAAGATATTCTAAGGCACTGTCATAGTCCTGATAAAAATCCGAATAAATAATACTTAAATTATTTAAAAGGCTTATCATGTCTTTTTTGCTTTCATTAAACTCAAAATAAGATATTGCTTTTTCATAATATTCAATCGCCTTTTCTGGTTCGGCTTTCAAATAACAACAATCTCCTAGAAGTTTAATAAACTTTCCTTTTATTTCAGGACAATTATCATCACAAATTTCAAGAGCTTGTTTACAAATGTTTGCAACATCTTCTAACTTGTCATTGTTTCTATGATAAACTGCCATATTAAATTGATATTCAAGATAACCTCTTTTATAATCGTGAATCTGTAATAAATCTTTTATCTCCTCTAAAGATTTTGCGATCTTATTATTATCATTTTTATTTATATATATTTCCACCAATTTATTCATTGAATCTATTGCACTATTATAATCTTTTAAATTTAATGACAATACCTTTACTTGTTTAAATAGCTCCAAGGCCTTTTTTACATTTCCAAGTTCTAAATAAATATCCCCAAGAACCATCAATATATCTATTTTTCTACAATCTGTTCCCTTTTCCTTAAAGTATTTTAATGCCTTTTCATAGTATGAAATAGCATCATTTTTATTATTAAGCTTCTTCATCAGTGCAGCATTATAAATACAATACTCTATTATTTTATCTGCATCATTTGCCTTCTCGTAATGATACAAAATTTCTTCTTTAAGGCTAAAGGGATTCAAATAAGATCTCATCGTCTTCTCTAAAAATCTGCCAGCCTTTTGGTGCAAATCTACCCTTACATTTTCATCGATTCTATTATAAATTAAGCGTTTGAGCATTTGATTTTGTAAATCATAAACAATTCCTTCATCACTTATTTTACTTATTACAATTCCTTTAGTCTCTAAATTCTTTAAAATATTAATTAATTTATTCTTTTCCCTATTTAAAAAATCACTAAGAACCTCAACAGTAACCCCATTTTGAAATATTGAAATGACCTCAAGCACAATAATATTATTTTCATCAAGTTCATTTATTTGATTAAAAATAGCTTGTTCCACTGAATTAGGCAGTATCATCCTATCATAATTGTCATCAAATTTACTACTCCAAATTCCAGTTGAACTGTTTATAAATAAATCTCCCTTTAGGTAGAGATCTTTAATTATTTCAACTATAAATAATGGATTACCATAGGTTATTTCATATATTTTACTTGAAAATAACTTTGGAGTATATGCCATTGTTAATAGATTTTTTATCATCTCTGAAGTATGCTCTAACGACAATCCCTTTAATTTGATTTCTACGGTATCTTGTTCTTTTCTTATGTCGTTTATTAAAGCCCTTATATCATTATTTATCAATGCATCACTCCTGAAGGAGAGGATAAACATCGCTTGATCAGCAATTTTTGAATTTAAAATATCCTTTGCTATTAAATATGTAAATTTATCAAGGGAATTGAAATCATCAATAATAATAACAATCCTTTCGTCTTTATATTTGTTTTTCATGTATCTGTATATTGTGTTTATCATTCTTATCCTATTTTTTTCATTGTATATCTCTTCACTTATGATGCTATTTTTAAATTCTTCAAATGTATTTAATAGTTCATCCCTAAATTCATCATTTAAATTATCATCACCTTCTGCAAAAATTTTTCTTGCTATATCTAAAAAAATCCTTTTACTATTAGATTCAACTTCATTGTAATAACTAAAGCAATTGATATTATTTAATCTAAATAAAAACTCTAATTCCTTTAAAAATCTTGTTTTTCCAATCCCCGTTTCTCCAGATATTAGGATGCAACCTTTTTCTTTTCTAAAGGAGTCAAATATCTTTTTTATTTCTTTATCTCTTCCAGAAAGCTTAATATTATAATTAATTTTCTCCAGCTCTTCAACTTCAAAAGGACTAAAATCTTTATTTAAGAGTTCATTTAACACCTTAATAACCTTAGTAATACTACAATATCTTTCTTCAGGATCTTCTTTTATCATTTTTTTAATAATATCTATAATCCCTAAATATTCTTTTGGCAAAAGATCATTTAATTTTAATAAGCCTTCTTCTACTTTATTAAATTTCACCCCACCAAGCAACATTATCAAAAATAGTACTCCTAATGAATATATATCAGACTTTACTGTATGTCCTTCTCCTTCGATAATTTCCGGTGCTTTGAAAATAATCTGACTCCTTTTTGCCTTTAAATATTCACTTATTCTCGCTGTTACTACATCATTTAGCTTTACTTTAATTTTATTATCATCCTTAATAAAGTTAATATTAGATAAGTTAATAGAATTGTATGTATATCCCTTAAGATGCAAAAAATTTATCGTTCTTGCAACTTCTATAAAAAGATTTAATCTTTCATCAATACTTAATTCTTCCAATATATTTAAAGACTGGACATCTTCTAAAAATTCAGTAGTATAAAAATATTGATAATTTCTGTCCAATCTTCCATTTTTACTTTCAATTATATCAAAGCTGTATAACCTTTTTAAATTGTTATGAACAATCGAAGTTAACATAATAAAGTTACTAACCAAAAAGTCATAAAATTCCCAATCAAGATAATCAAAATTAATAATCTTTAAATCGCAGACCCCTTGAGATTTTTTAATATCAATAGCTTGATAGGAAGCTAGTCCATCATTTTGATAAACTTTCTTTATAAGTCTATATCTATTATTTATTATTCTCATTGCCTCATCCCAACCCTTTATTTTTTATCTTAATTAAGTAACTAATATTATAAATTAATGAAAAATTAAAACAATAGTTTTTGTGATTCAAATCACAAAATTTATCTATATTTATAATCAATCATCTTCTTTTAATTATCGATATTTTTCTAAAGGATAATTTATGATATAATATTAAACAAAACAGTTCAGCGAGGTGGATTATGCGTAGATTTGGATATCCTTATTTCGGTAAAAGATACTTGTATGACATAAAGAATAAGACTCTTCATGACCTTTTAAATGAAAAGGAAGAATGTAAAATCGACTTAATACATGAAGACGATATCGACATGTATAGTTCTTTAAATGAAGCTGCTTTACTTATGGATCATCCTTTTTATTATGAATGTCCCTTCTGCATGAAAAAGGCTAATAATGAAGAAAGATAAAAGATAATTTTAGAAAATAAGATTTAGATAATCGCCTTTATTTATTCATTATTTTTCCCCTTTATCATTTTTTAAATAATACATAATAATTAACCAGTTATTCATTGAAAGGTCAAAAGGCTGTCCCATTTGGACAGCCTTTCTAAATTTATAATATTATAAATGCTATTGGTGTCACTATTAGTAAAGCTAATATAGTTCTTTCAAACCAAATAACTAAAATCTCAGATAAAGTCAAAGGAATTTCCGTTGATAATATACAAGGTATCGATGCTGAGAAAAATAAAATTGCAGAAATTGACACAACTCCTATTATAAATTTTGTTATTAAGGGTGCATTAGCAACTAATAAAGCCGGTAAAAACATCTCTGCAATTTCTACACTACAAGCCTTTGCTGCAAGCATAGGTTCAGGAATTCTTAACAATAAAGTAAATGGATAAAATATATATCCTAAAATATCAAATATAGGAGTATACTTGGCTAAAACAAGTCCTATTAAACCTATTGACATTATTGTTGGTAAAATATTTAATGTCATTTTAAATCCGTCTCTCAAATTGGCATAAATGTTGTCAATTAAGCTAGGAGCATTAGATGCTGCTTTTAATCCTTCTTCCCATGCATTTTTAAGCAACCCTTTTACATACTCTGGTTCCGGATCTCCCTTTCCATCTACATAATTATCATCCTTATTTTTTAATGGATAAAGTCTAGCTGTTATTGCTGTAACTACAAATGTAACTACAAATGTAATCCAAAAAAATTTATTCCAATTATCCATAAGCCCTAACGTTTTTGCCACTATTATCATAAATGTTGTTGAAACAGTTGAAAATCCTGTTGCTATAATTGCAGCTTCTTTTACAGTGTATTTACCTTCCTTAAAAACTTTATTTGTAATAAGAAGCGCTAATGAATAGCTGCCAACGAAGGATGCTACTGCATCAACTGCTGACCTTCCTGGGGTTTTCCATATAGGTCTCATAATTGGTCTCATAATAACTCCAACAAATTCCAAAAGTCCATAGCCCACTAAAAATGCTAAGAACACTGAACCTATCGGAACAATTATGCCAACGGGTATTACAAGCTTATTATATAAAAAGGGTCCCATATCTTTTTCAAAAATCCATTTGGGTCCAAAATTAAAATATATCATTGCACCAACAACTAATCCTAAAACTTTAAGTATAGAAAAAACTATCGTAATTTTATCTTTATTCCATGTTTTTGTATAGAATGGCATTATTGCTCCAATAAATAAAACTATTAAAGCATAAATTGCAGATAAACCCGGTAAATTATTTCTAAAAAATGTAACAATATGGTCTAAAGGAATTGTTGTAGTATTATTGATCGTTATACTGATAAAAAACATAAAAATGCCTATCAAACTACAAATTAAAAATTTCAAAGTTGCTACTCTTCTTTTCTCGGTTGTCAAATTTAAATTAGTTTGCATTGAAACCCCTCCCTTAATATATTTTAAAAATTATAATATTGTTACAATTAAAAATCGTCTAACTTTTACTTTTATAAGACATTAAAAAAGAATATTAGAATTATGATCTACATAATATATTATTGATTTCTTTTTAGGCAGGTGAAAGAATGAAAAAGGCTATAACTTCAATTTTTATATTTACACTAAGTCTTTGTATTATTATATATATTCAAATAAAATTAAATAAAGAAGTGTCTACTTTAACAAAAGATATAGTTATTGTAGTTGATGCTGGGCATGGAGGAATTGATGGTGGTGCAATTGGCAGAAGTGGAACCGTTGAAAAAAATATAAATCTTGAAATTGCCAAAAAGCTAAAGGGCTACATTGAAAGTCATGGCGATACATGTATAATGATAAGGGAAGTTGATGAAGGCTTATACTCATATGAAACAAAAAAGGGAAGAAAGGCCGAAGATTTAAAAAACAGAAAACAAATAATTAAAGAAAACCAGGCCGATATATTTATAAGCATTCATTTAAACTATTTCCCTGATTCAAGATATTATGGTGCACAAACATTTTATCCAGCTAATGATTTAGAAAGTGAAATATTAGCTAAATCTATCCAAGCACAAATGATAAAAATATTAGATAGAAATAACAATCGTGTAGCAAAACCCAGCGATACCTATTATATTCTAAAGGATAACGGCATTCCATCTGTAATAGTCGAATGTGGATTTTTATCAAACCCAGAAGAAGAATATCTGTTGAGTCAAGAAGAGTATCAGAATAAAATAGCATGGGCAATCTATTGTGGGATTTTGGATTATTTTGAAAAAAGGTAGTTTATGGTAAAATATTGTTATAATCTAATCACAAAAGAGGTGTTTGTTATGCCTATAATAGGCCAATTTCTTATGCCCCATCCACCCATTATTATTTCAGAAGTAGGGAGAGGAGAAGAAAAATCTGCTCAAAAAACCATAGATGCCTGCACAAAAATATCAAAGGAAGTAGCAAATCTTAAGCCCGATACAATAATTATCATAACTCCCCACGGTCCTGTTTTTAGCGATGCTGTTGCTATATGTAATGCCTCATTTATTGAGGGTAACTTAAAAAATTTCAATGCCCCTTCTGTTTCTTTTAAATTCAAAATTAATAAAGAGTTAACTGATAAAATCATAGATTTAGCAGATGAATCTGAAATTCCAGTTGCACCACTTGGTGAAAATTCATATATTGAATACAATATTAGATTAAGTTTAGACCATGGTGCAATCGTTCCCCTTTATTTTATAAACAAAGAATATAAAGATTTTTCCCTTATTCACATTACCTATGGAATGATAAATCCAATTAAATTATATGAATTAGGAATAAAAATAGCAGAGGTTTTCAAAAATTCAAAGGAAAAGGCTGTTATTATTGCAAGTGGTGATCTTTCCCATAAAGCAAGCACTAATAGTCCCTATGGATTTGATGAATTGGGTCCAGAATTCGATAATCAATTATTAGACCATCTTAGGGATGGCAAAGTAGCTGAAATATTTACGATGGATAAATCCTTAGTTAAAAGAGCAGCAGAATGCGGATTAAGGTCCCTTTATATCCTTCTTGGCACTTTAGATGAATATGATTTTAAATCTGAAATATTATCCTACGAAGCTCCCTTTGGAATAGGCTATGCCAACGTTAAATTTATTATAGAGCAAAATACAGAAAGCAAACTACAAACTATAAGGCAGTCGATAGAAAACAGTTTAAAACAAAAAAGAGCCATCGAAAATCCATATGTGAAATTAGCAAGGGAAAGCTTAGAGTATTATATAAAACATCAAAAATACATTAAAATTCCAAGTTATGTAACAGATGAGATGTTAAATCAAAAAAGCGGCGTATTTGTTTCTATATATAAAAACGGGGAACTTAGAGGCTGTATAGGCACAATATATCCACTAACAAATTCCATTGCGGAGGAAATAATAAGAAATTCCGTCCAATCTGGAACTAATGATCCAAGGTTTTATCCTGTAGAAGAGGATGAACTTGATGAACTAGAATATTCAGTCGATGTGTTAATGCCTCCAAAGCCTGCTGCAAAAGAAGACCTTGATCCTAAACGATATGGCGTAATAGTTAGAAAAGGTATAAGGGCGGGGCTTTTGCTCCCTAATTTAGATGGAGTAGATACAGTTGAAAAGCAGCTACAAATAGCCTTAAAAAAAGCTGGAATCTCACCGAATGAAAATTATTCCATAGAACGATTTGAAGTAAAAAGATACAGGTGATGTAAATGAAGGAGGCAATGTTTTATACTAAAGTTAAGGATAAAATATATTGTAATCTATGTCCCCATGAGTGTAAACTTAGTGAAGGCCAAATGGGTCTTTGTAAAGTCAGAAAGGTTATAGGCGGAAAGCTTTATTCATTAAACTACGGTAAAATTTCAGCCATTAACCTTGATCCTATAGAAAAAAAGCCCCTTTATCATTATAAACCTGGAAGTTTAATTTTATCAGTAGGTTCTGTTGGTTGTAACTTTTCCTGTGGTTTTTGTCAAAATTTTAAAATATCCCAAACGGGAGAAACTTTTTTTACAACTTTTATTCCACCTGAGGAATTAATTAATATCGCCTTAAAATATAAAGAAAAAGGTAACATAGGCATAGCCTTTACATATAATGAACCTTCAATCTTTTATGAATATATATATGATACAATTGCCTTACTAAAGGATGATATAGATATAATTTTAGTTTCAAACGGTTATATTAATGAAGTCCCTTTAAAGTCAATAATTAAATACGTTAAAGCAATAAACTTTGACTTAAAATCCTTTAATGGAGATTTCTATAAAAAAGTATGTCATGGACATCTTGAACCTGTTTTAAAAACAATAGAAATAGCCTGCAATAATACCCATGTAGAAATAACAACCCTAATAATCCCTGGGCTTAATGATTCAGAAGAAGAAATTGATAAGCTCTCCTATTGGATTTCAAAGCTAAACCCTAATATTCCCCTTCATTCAACACGATACTTCCCTAATTATGAATTCCAAATAAAAGCTACTCCAGTTGAAACCCTTATAAGGCTTCAAAGCATTGCAAAAAAACATCTAAATTTTGTTTATCTAGGCAATGTATTGTTATCCTCTGATACAATATGCCCAAATTGCAAAAAAGCTTTAATTAAAAGAAATGGGTTTGAAGTCCAATCCTTTTTAACCTCAAATCAGTGTCCTTTCTGCTCATATAAAATTGAATACATAAAAATATAGCCTGTTACTTAGCAGGCTATATTTTTATATTGTTTAATAGGGCAAAATTTTTAATAAATTCATCAAAAGCAATTGGTCTACTAAAGAAATATCCCTGAAATTCATCACATCCGAAACTTTTTAGTATTTTAACCTGCTCCTTACTCTCTACTCCCTCAGCAACCGTTTTAACTCCTAATGACTTTGCCATAGAAATAATTGCTAATATAACACCATTAAAGTCACCTTGACCTACTTTTTCAATGAAGCCTTTATCGATTTTTATATAGTTAATAGGAAGTTGACTTAAATAGTTAATAGATGAATATCCTGTTCCAAAATCATCTAAAGCAATTTTTATTCCTAAACTTTTAAGTTCTTTTAATACATTCGTAGAATATTTCAAGTCCTTAATTAACATATTTTCTGTAATTTCAAAAATCCAATTTCCAAAAGTATTTTTTTCATTATATAAATATCTTTTTATATTGTCAAAAAGATATTTATCTTCCAATTGCTTTGCAGAAATATTGATGCATAAATCTATATCTATGCTATTTTCTATAAGTTTTTGCCTTATCTTATAGGCCTCTCCCATTACCCAGTTCCCTATATCAATTATCATTCCATTGCTTTCTGCAACTTTAATAAATTTATCTGGTGGATAAACAATCTTATTATTTTTAACCCATCTTAATAGCAATTCCCCTTTAGTTATAATAAATTCACCGTTAACTTCTCTATATATCGGCTGAATATATAGGGAAAATTCATTATCAGCTAAGGCCCTTCTAAGGCCATTTTCTATTTCAATAAAATTTTTATTTTTTTTCTCAATCTCCTCAGAAAAAAACAGATACCCTCCCTTAGCTCTTTCCTTTGCTTCACTTAAAGCTGCATCCGCCTTTCTATAAAGCCCTTCTAAAGTTGTATCATCCTTCGGATACATTACAATACCTATACTTCCACTTGTTTTTATGTCAAAACTATCTATAAATAAAGGTTTAGAGATTTCATTTATTATTTTTTTTGCATATTCTATAGCTTCATGTTCGCTTTCTATATTATCAAGTAAAACTATAAACTCATCTCCACCCAATCTAAAGGCAATATCCCCTTTATCAATACAAATACTTATTCTCTCCGCTACTTTTTTCAACACTTTATCTCCTATATCATGTCCTAACGTATAGTTTATTAATTTAAATCCATCAAGATCAATAAATAATAATGCAAAGGATTTAATACTCGTATTCATTGTTAATTCCTTTATTTTTTTCATAAAAGAGTTTCTATTTGGTAAATCAGTTAATGTATCAAAATAAGCGAGTTTTTCAAGCTTTTCTTCCTTTTCATTTAATTCTGAAATATCCGATAAAATAAGTATATAAACTTTATCTTCATCGAATTGTAAAAAAGTAACTGATAACAATACAGGGAGCTTAATATTATTTTTGTTTTTAATCCTTACTTCTCCCCTCCAATATCCCCTCTGTTCAATTAAGTTAAATATATTATTAATGCTTTCTTTACCATCTTCAAAATTTAAAATATCTATTTTATTTTTTATTAAATCTTCTTCACTAAATCCTAACATCCTTTTAAGTGCTTTATTTATTTTTAAAATTCTTTTTTCATTATCTATTATTATTATCCCATCTAATGTTTCAGATAGTATTTTATCAGATAATAATATTTCTTTATTTTTTATTTCTAATTCTTTTGTTCTTTCCTTTACCTTCAACTCAAGAGTTTTGTTTATATTTTCTAATTTATTTTGTTTTTCTACAATATCGGCTTTTAATATATCAATGCTTTTAGCTAAATCCGATATCTCATCCTGTCGATTATATAAATTAAAATTCAGTTTATTTTCCATTTTTCGGGTAAAAACATTTATATTTTCTATTATCTGTTCTATTGGATTATTTATTAGTAAGCTGAATTTAAAATTTAAAAGTATCACTATAAATAATCCAAATACTAAAACGACAAAGGCAATAACAATCCCCATTTTTTCTATATTGTTTTCCAAATCCTTTGAAATGTAAATTTTATATAACGATATCACATTCCCCATAAAATCTTTTATAGGATAAATGGCTGCATAAAGATTATTGTTTTCTTTTGTTATAAAAATTTCTTTTTGGTTTAAATTTATCTTATTTGAGTTTTTCATCAACTCCATTATTTTCTCATAATCCCTTTTTTCCAAGTCGCATAAATGTATAAACTCATATTTAAGTTGTGTATTTAATTTTACTTCATCTAAATTTTTCCCAAAAACTATTATTCCTTGCCTTTTACCTGTTCCATCGCTTTTAAATATCCCTTCACCTGCAAAAAAGTAAATATTTCTATCCAATCCCAAAAATCCTACAAAATTCTCTTTATAAAGCTGCTTTGAGATAATTGCCTCTAATATCCTTTCATCTATCTCTTCTTTTAACTCCTGATCGTTTCTTGTAATACCATAGACAAACTTTCCTTTATTATCCAATATAACAACAATTGAAACGCCTAAATTTTTTAATACAAGAGCATTATAATTTTCTTCTATATAGTCTTTATTCTTTAAAGTTACAAAATCATACGTTTCATCCCAAACAGCATAATCCCTTGTTGATATCCGTAATAATTCCATTTCCTTTTCCAAAAGATTCATATTCCTTTGGACTTCATTAACCATTAAACTTTTCATAAACAGTTTAAACTTTGGTCTTATAAAAAAGGTTTGAAATAATAATATTAATAAAAAATATATAAGAATACTATAAACTATCGTTTTCAATATTTTATTTTTTAATTTCATAATATCACTTCCAACTGAAATTTTAAGCTACTACATATTATGGTTTGATGTCGATTTTTGACACAATTCAGTTGGAAATTGTAAAAAATAAGACCCTCCAAATGGAGGGTCTTGATTATCTCTTTGAGAATTGTGGTGCTCTTCTTGCCTTCTTTAAGCCGTATTTCTTTCTTTCTACCATTCTTGGGTCTCTTGTTAAGAAACCTGCCTTCTTTAAAACTGGCTTAAGATCAGCATCAGCTTGAACTAATGCTCTTGCAATACCATGTCTTATTGCACCTGCTTGGCCTGTAAATCCGCCGCCATGAACATTAACAAGAACATCATACTTATTTAAAGTTCCTGTTAAAACTAGTGGCTGCTTAACGATAACCTTTAAAGTTTCTAACCCAAAATAGTCATCTAATGATCTTTTATTTATGATTATATTTCCTTCACCAGGAACTAATCTAACCCTTGCAACAGATGTCTTTCTTCTACCTGTTCCATAGTATTGAACTCTTTCCATCAGCGTATCCTCCCTTCAGGCTCATTAATACTTAAGTTCAAGAACTTCTGGCTTTTGTGCTTCGTGGTTGTGAGCTGCGCCTCTATAAACCTTTAACTTCTTGAACATTTGTCTTCCTAGTCTTCCCTTTGGAAGCATTCTTCTAACTGCTTCTTCTATAGCAAGTTCTGGCTTTGTTTCAAGTAGCTTTCTGTAGGATATTTCCTTTAATCCGCCTGGATATAATGAGTGATGTCTGTAGAACTTTTGATCAAGCTTCTTTCCTGTTAAAGCAACCTTTTCAGCGTTTATAACTATAACATAGTCTCCACAATCAACGTTTGGAGTATAAATTGGCTTATGCTTTCCTCTTAAAATTGTAGCAATTTGGCTTGCAAGTCTTCCAAGAGTCTTATCAGTAGCGTCAACTACATACCATTTTCTTTGAACTTCTTCCTTCTTTGCCATGTAAGTTTTCATCGTTTTCCCTCCCTAACTTTAATCCTAATTTATCTAAAAGGATCCGGGGCTAGTGGTCCTTTTTTGCGCATAATCACACTATTTTATTTTAATACAACTATCCTGGCGTGTCAATAGTATACTTTTTCTAAACATAAACCTTGTGCTGGAGCTGTAGGCCCAGCCTTTTTTCTATCTTTACTTTCGATTATTAAAGGAATATCATCAGGCTTAATTCTGCCCCTTCCAACTTCTATTAAAGTCCCTGCTATTATCCTTACCATATTATATAAAAATCCATTAGCCTCTATATACATTTTTATTATATCCTCATCTTTTATCAAATCTAGTCCTCTAATATTCCTTACACTTCCCTTAACTGAACTTCCTGTGCTTTTGAAGGCACTAAAATCATGTTCACCCAAAAAATATCTAGATGCCCTTATCATGTCCTCAAAATTAAGTTCATAAGGGATATGTGCTGAATAGTTCTTAAGTAAGGCTGATGGCATCCTTCTGTTTAATATAGTATAGCTATATCTTTTACCTTTGCTGTTATATCTTGAGTGGAAATCTTGTGGAACTTCTTCCGAGGATAAAATAACGATATCGTCTGGCAAAAAACTATTTATTGCATAGCATATTTTTTCAGAAGGTATACTAGAACTAGTATAGAAATTAGCGACTTGTCCTTTTGCATGAACTCCTGCATCTGTTCTGCTTGAGCCAATTATTTCAATTTTTTCACCTGTTACTTTTTCTATTGCTCCTTCTATTGTTTCCTGAATAGATACTCCATTTTTTTGTCTTTGCCAGCCACAGTATCTTGTTCCATCATATTCTATTACTATCTTAATATTTTTCATCTCCATCGCCTACTTATAATACAAATTATAGAAAAAGCTATAAAAGCAACAATTGCAATGTAATCCCTTTTTTCAGTCTTCAATTGCTTCATTCTGGTTCTATTTTCTCCACCTCTATAGCATCTTGCCTCCATTGCAAGGGCAAGTTCATCTGCTCTTCTGAAGGCACTAATAAATAAAGGCACTAAAACAGGAATTAAATTCTTAGCCTTTTTAATTATACCACCGGAGTCAAAATCCGCCCCTCTTGCCATTTGAGCCTTCATAATTTTATCTGTTTCATCGAGAAGGGTTGGAATAAACCTTAAAGCTATGGTCATCATCATTGCTAGTTCATGGGCAGGAACTCCTATTTTTTTAAAAGGATTAAGAAGTCTTTCTATACCATCCGTCAGTGATATTGGCGACGTTGTAAGGGTTAAAACTGATGTTCCTACAATAAGTAAGATCAATCTCATTGACATAAATAGTGCAAGGTCTATCCCCTTGTCTGTAAGAGGAATTAGATTGAATAGCTTAAAGATAACCTTTCCCGGTGTTAATGTTGCATTCAAGACTGCAGTAAATACAATAAGCCAAATTACACCCTTTATACCATTAAATAAATATTTAATTGGTATTTGGGCCAGCATTACCACGAGCAATGTAAAACCTATAACAACTAAATACCCATAAAAATTGTTAATTAAGAAAATCAAAATAATATATAAAAAGGCTAATAATATTTTAACCCTCGGATCAAGCTTATGAACAAAAGAATCCCCAGGAAGATATTGTCCAATTGTAATATCCTTAATCATATTTTTCTCTCCTTAAAAAGTCTTAATATCTCCCTTTTTGCTTCCTCCAAAGTTATAATATCTTCTCTTATGTCAAAGCCTTTCTCTTTTAGCTTTCTTGCAAGATACTTAACCTGAGGAACAGATAAACCTATTTTTTCTAATTTATCAATTTGTTTAAAAACTTCCCTTGGGGAACCCTCAATCACTATTTTCCCTTTGTCTAAAACTATTAATCTATCTGCAAGTTGCGCTACCTCATCCATGCTGTGGGATACCATAATTATAGTCATCTTGTATTCTTTATGCATTCTTTTTATTTGTTTTAATACTTCATCCCTACCCTTTGGATCAAGTCCTGCAGTTGGCTCATCTAAGATTAGGACCTTAGGTTCCATCGCCAAAACACCTGCAATTGCAATACGCCTTTTCTGTCCTCCACTTAATTCAAAGGGGGATCTATCTTTAAAAGTTTCAAAATCAAGTCCAACAAAGTCCATAGCCCTTTTTATTCTTTTTTCTATCTCCTCTTGACTTAAACCTAAATTGGTTGGGCCAAAGGCAATATCTTTATAGACCGTTTCCTCAAACAGCTGATGCTCTGGATACTGAAAGACTATTCCAACCTTCTGTCGA
>JAOAEI010000209.1 GCA_026416875.1 Caloramator sp. | reverse complement strand
TCTATAACCTTTTCAAATCCATAAAAATTTATCGTTATATATTTTGAAATGCTTAAGTCAAAGTTGTGGTTGATTGTTTTAATTGCAAGTTCAGGGCCACCAAAGGTATAGGCTGCATTTATCCTATTTTTATTTTTTCCCGGTATTTCAACAAACATATCCCTCATTAAAGAGATTAATTTAATCTTTTTTGTTTGTGTATTAATGGATAAGATAATAATTGAATCTGATCTTGAAGGTGATTTTAAGTTTCTTGCATCTATGCCAAATAGAGTAATGTTTATAAGGTTGTTTTGTTTGTCTTCGTTTTGATTACTGCTATTTATTTTATTATCCATATTGATGTTTATATTGTTATTTCCTATTTTATTTAGGGCGTTGTTGATATATAATGCTGTTACACCTAAAATTATTGCAATAAAAATTGATGCGAATATTATTACTTTCTTTACCATTTTTTACCTCCAAAAATTTTATTGTCGTTAGTATTTATTTTAACTCAAAAAACAAAAAATGCAATAAAAGGGACGGTTCATTAGTTTTATTAGTTTTCAGCGTCAAAAACTAATAATGTTAATGAACCGTCCCAATGCCTGCTATTCGATGCTGCCATCAGCAAAAACTACTATTTCCTTCTCAACTTCCTCAGCTTCCCTTACTGTCTCGCCAGCCTTTACA
>JAOAEI010000208.1 GCA_026416875.1 Caloramator sp. | reverse complement strand
TGTATTTTATTTTTGTTTCAACGTAAAGAATATATGTGTTTTATATGGACTATGTGGGATGTAAATAGCGAAATACCAAGAGTTACATACAACACCGGCATCATGTTTTATATGGACTATGTGGGATGTAAATTTGATGAAGCTATCGGCAGTAGAATTATCGAGATGTGTAAGTTTTATATGGACTATGTGGGATGTAAATCAAATAGGATTAGATGTTATAGTTAAAGTTAGATTAAGTTTTATATGGACTATGTGGGATGTAAATACGGAACTTTCAAAAGATATAATTAAGAAAGTAACGTTTTATATGGACTATGTGGGATGTAAATCAAAAATTTTTTTTAGTCGGTTGTTGCCCACGCGCGATACTAGTTTTATATGGACTATGTGGGATGTAAATCGAATCAATACTCAAAATAGCATTCCACAATTCCTTCAGTTTTATATGGACTATGTGGGATGTAAATTTTATGCCAAATTGCCTTTTTAATACAAACACTTCTGCAAGTTTTATATGGACTATGTGGGATGTAAATTTAAGCATTGTTTATAAAATTAGTGAACTTTATGACGTTTTATATGGACTATGTGGGATGTAAATTGCTGAGGATGATTATGCTTTAAGATGGAGTGCAAGTTTTATATGGACTATGTGGGATGTAAATATAATAACATATCCTTCAGG
>JAOAEI010000207.1 GCA_026416875.1 Caloramator sp. | reverse complement strand
GATGTTTTGTTACCGTCTCTATCACCATCAACTCCAAAATCAAGTCGTGCATTACTAACCCCTGTCCATTGAGTTGAAGTATCAAGATATGCTTTAACTTCTCTATCAAGTTCTATTCTTTCAACAAAAGGATGTTTTGATAAAGCTTTTATTTGTCCCTTTGTCATTATTGCAGCAAATCCCTTTAAAGCATGCTGCCAGCGTTCCTTTTCTTTAAATTTTCCTACTTTAGCTGCTATATCATTTAATACAGCATCGGAGGGATGTTCCTTAAGCCTAACAATTACAGAAACTTCCTCATTATCATTAATCCCAATCAACTCATCAAGATCATCAGATATTTTATTATTGTCTTTATCTCCTATAAATGGAACCTTTTTAATTAAATTAGAATCTGGAACTTGTTTGTTAGGTTTATTCTCTGTTGAAGAAATAATAGGATTGCTAGGAGTAATTCCTCCTTCACTTGCAGAAACAAAGCCAGGCAAAATAAGAAGTAACAAAAATATTATCGATAGTAATGTTGATATTCCTTTTTTCTTCATATTTATCCATCCCCTTTCTATTTTAAATTTAAAGTTGTAAATTACGTCAAATTTACTAAAGTATGAATTCTAGGCAATTGTTCATCAGCATAGAGTTTGTTTGAAAAATTTGTTGTAGTAACTTTAGAAACACCTAAAATT
>JAOAEI010000206.1 GCA_026416875.1 Caloramator sp. | reverse complement strand
TCATTATTTACAGCTAATAAATCTTCCTGATTCTCAACTATTGCTTTATAATAACCTCTATCTAAATTCTCAATACTCTTATTATTATCTATAAAATAATGTTGTCCTTTTACCATCGTTTTATTTCTAAAAAAAGTCATATCCTTTATTTTACAATTATATATTTTTGATTTTTCCATATACGCTCTTACATAAATTATCCCATTTGTATCTAATGAAGTAGCACCATAATACAATTTACTACCATCAAAATATAAATCATCAGTTTCAATATAATAAGTAAAATTCCTATAAGTATTAGCTTTATAGTTTAAATTTATAGGATAAAATTTCGAATATGATGTTTGTAATTTACTATAAGAATCAGAATACATTATACTAATTCCAAAATTAGCACTTGTAAAATTATAATCATAACAATAATCAGTAATTTCAACAGTTGCACTTAATTTATAATGCCCTTTAGTTAAAATATTACTTAACTTAATTTGAGGAGGTTTATTTGAATTAAAATTAAAATTATTATCATATTGAAAATACAATGGCCAAATATAATTATTAATTAATATCTGCTCAGTTCCACTATCTAACCCAGACTTATAGTTATTTACTTTATTTATAAAATCATCATCTAAATCAATAGTTCCATTATCATTAATCTTTGAACTTAAATCTTTATTTTTTTCT
>JAOAEI010000205.1 GCA_026416875.1 Caloramator sp. | reverse complement strand
CAATAATAGCTCAGGAACTTACTCCTTTATAGGTTATGCTGTATTAAATAATTTTGGTGTTGAAGGTGGAGATGTAAGTAAATTTGAATGGCTTGATGATGAAAACGATAATACTATAGAAAATCAAAATGCTGAATATGGTTTCTACGTAAAATATAGATTCACAGATGACAACATCTGGACAAGTATAAAGAAGGGTAAAAGGATAAATTATAGAAACAATAGAACAGTTGAAAAATATCGATTAAAGGTAACAGTAATTAACTTTAAAAATGGATATAAGGAAGATTATGAATACGAAATTGAAATAGTGCCTGCCTCTTGACATTTTGACTTTTTGACATTTTAAATGGCAGGATGAAAAGTTGTGTTTTAAAGCTCTATGCTAAAATTCGGGATGGGCAAATTATTCAAACGCCCATCCTTGTTTTTTAGGCTCTATGTCAATAGTTGGGGTGGGCAAATTATTCAGATGCCTGCCCTTACTAATTTCCACAGGAATTTTTAACAATTGAATTTAAGCGAAATAAAAGCTTTATAAAAATAAGCATGACAAAGAGGCTAAATAAAGGTTGGCATATGGAACTTATTTTGCTATGAAGCTATTTTGCGTTGTTTGGACTTTTTATTTAGGTTTATTTTATGTAAATATTTAAGAAGATATTTAGCACAGAGCATTAAAAAGGCACTGTGC
>JAOAEI010000204.1 GCA_026416875.1 Caloramator sp. | reverse complement strand
GTTGTAGATAATGCAATGAAACTTCTTAATACACAAAAGAAGGCATTAAATGGTGCTAAGGTTCTTTTACTTGGTGTTGCATATAAGAAGGATATTGATGATTATAGAGAATCTCCAACATTAAAAGTAATTGAACACCTTGAGAAAAATGGAGCAGAAGTTTACGTAGATGACCCATATATACCAACATTTAAACATAATGGTAGAGTATATGAAACAATTAAGTGGGAAAATGTAATAGAGAGTGCAGATATAGTAATAATAACAACAGACCATTCATGCTATGACTATGAGAAAATAGTAGAAAAAGCAGCGATTGTTTATGATACTAGAAACGCAACAAAGGATGTAGTAAATAATAGAGAAAAAATACATAAACTATAATCTTACATTAAGGCTGCCTAAGGCAGCCTTAATATTAGATAGAAGGATGTGAAGATATGAATAAAAAAACAGAGCAGATTTTATTTGCTTTGCTGGATATTTTATTTATTCATGCATCTATATTTGCAGGATATTTTGCAAGATTTTCTTGGTATATACCTAAGGAATATCTATATATTTACAAGCTTTCATTTATTCCAATAACAGTTATAATGATTGTAACTTTTATACTTTTTAAACTCTATAAGAGTATATGGAGATATGCTAGTATAAATGAACTTATCTCTGTTATACTTGCAGTAACAACAGG
>JAOAEI010000203.1 GCA_026416875.1 Caloramator sp. | reverse complement strand
GTAATACAAGTAGAAGGCTTTAATGGGGCCTTTATGGAAAGCTTAAAGGAGGAGCTAAGACCTATCATTGCCGAAGCCTTTGTTAAAGGAATGGATAGAGATGCATTTATAAAGCTGGTTGAGGAAATTTATGATGATTTTGGGGGAATAGGAAATGAGTAAGATGGTGTTTTTACTGATTATGGTTCCTGATATCCTTCTTTTAAATTTCTTTGCTTTGTTTTTTCCTAAGCTTACAAGGGAAGGAATATTTTTTGGAGTTAGAATCCCCTATGGATTTAAGGAGCTTAAGGAGTTTAAGGATTTAGAGAGGGAGTATAAAAGAAATTATGCACTAACAATGGCAATTCCAACGATCATATTAATCCTCATATTTTTCTTTGCAAGTTTAGGGATTATCATAAAAGCCATATTAATTTACACCTATTTAATACTTGCGGCAATATTTTTAAATTACTATAGAGTTTATAGGAGGGTTTTGGAGATAAAAAGGGAAAGCAACTGGTATGAAGGCAAAAGACAGGTTGTAACTGTCAGTCTTAAAAGAAGAGAGGATGTGAAAAACTACCCTTCTAAGCTTTGGTTTTTAATCCCTCTAATCTTGATTGTGATCAATGTAGCTATTACGATTTTAAGATTTCCCTATCTTCCTGATAAAATCCCCCTACATTATGATATAAACGGTCAGGTTGATAGAT
>JAOAEI010000202.1 GCA_026416875.1 Caloramator sp. | reverse complement strand
CTTCGCCAGCTTCTCAGCAATTGACGAGCCGTTCGGATCGTAGTCAACCTTGATCAGGGTAAAGACTCGGCTAGCGCCGGCGGCCAGCACCGCCTCTTGCGCCCGCTTAATCACGGCCATAATCGCATCGTAATCACCTTCGATGGTCGTCTCCATTGGGCAAACGCGGTAGGTTAGGCCGCTCTCGGCCACCACTGCAATTGCCGCGTCAACGGCGGCATAGGTGGTAGCTTTATCAGGCAAACCGCCGGGCAACACCTCGAAACTCACGGTCACTGCGGGCATACCACTCCTCCTACTGATAACAAAACCTACCCAACCATTAGCGAGCGCCCTGCGCTGCATTCCCCAAACCAAAAACCGCCGCCCCAGCGATTGGAAGCGACGGTACATCACCAGAAAGCCTTCCCTCCGCTGGTATAACCCAGATCAGGTTCAAAGGGTCAGCGGCATCAATCGGGCCGCAATCTCAGCCGGGCTCACCCGGCTCCCCTGGCTGCGCAGATGCGCATCTTTGATTGTGCAAAGAATGATAGAAGGAAGTGGGCCGGCTGTCAAGCGCCGGTGGTATGAAGATCCATCGAAAGCGGCAACACCGGCAGAGGGTTGCCGATCGGTTCACGCTGTGAGCAAAGACAGCAGAGCATTGCCTTGCTGGCAGGACTATAAAGTCGGTCAAACCATGCGATGGTCTTGTGTGC
>JAOAEI010000201.1 GCA_026416875.1 Caloramator sp. | reverse complement strand
TTTGAAGACCAGCCTGGAGAATATAGAAGCGATAGAACAATATTAAGAAGGGAATATTCGCCTCAAGATATATTGAGCTTTTTAGAGGAGAATTTAGGGGTAGAAAGAAAGCTTCTGTATTTGAAGTATAGAAAGAAGTCAAAGGAGTTTAGGGCAATAGCTGTTTATCTTTTAAGGTGTTTTTGCGGATACAGTTACAGCCAAATATGCAAAATAATTGGGAACATTACCTCAGCTAGAATAGCAGTCTTGTTTAATATCGGATATGAACTTGCTAATAATGATTTAAAATATAGATTTATTGTAGAAAAGTTTTTGGACAACAAATAAAATAAGGACAAGAAGTTTTAACAAAAAAATTTTCTTTTTTATAAAAAGAAGATATATTATAATATGTTTGGACAAGCTAGGGACGGTTCATTAGCTTTATAAAAAATATAAGGATATTGTGCCTATAGTGTTTATAAATAGCGTGGTTTTATGGAAAAAAAACAATTAAGAACTGTCCCAATGAGGAGTGATGTAAATATGAAAAAATTAAGAACTGTCCCTATAGGAGGACAGGCTGTTATAGAAGGGGTTATGATGAGGGGAGAGAAAAAGATTGCAATTGCAGTAAGAGATGCAAAGGGAAATATTAATGTAAGCGTTGAAGAAAACATACCCCTTAGTAAAAAGCATAAAATATTAGGCATGCCGGTT
>JAOAEI010000200.1 GCA_026416875.1 Caloramator sp. | reverse complement strand
ACATCCCACATAGTCCATATAAAACTTGCACCCCCTTCTTGTATAAACTCATGTAAAAACATATCATTTACATCCCACATAGTCCATATAAAACCTATCAAGGTTTGATTTCTCTTGATATGCTGCGATTATTTACATCCCACATAGTCCATATAAAACTCGTTATTTTCCCACTGCAACATAACATTTTTGTAATAAATTTACATCCCACATAGTCCATATAAAACAAAAAAACGTATAGAGCCTGCTCAATCCGATAGTAAATTTACATCCCACATAGTCCATATAAAACTTTGATAAGTGATGATGAGTATAAGCAAGTAGGCGCAATTTACATCCCACATAGTCCATATAAAACTTAATAAGATATTTGATTAATAAAGAATATGAACAAATGATTTACATCCCACATAGTCCATATAAAACTTAATTTCTTTGCTAAATTTTAAAAACAAAACAAATATAATTTACATCCCACATAGTCCATATAAAACAAATACATCGAATTCGAATCTTGTAAGTCTGAGCATATTTACATCCCACATAGTCCATATAAAACGTCAATTGTAATTTTTGTAACATTCTTTCTTATGATAAATTTACATCCCACATAGTCCATATAAAACTGTAATGTATTATGGATATAAGGTAGTGATTGTTGATGAATTTACATCCCACATAGTCCATATAAAACTAGAGCGACGCCTCTTGGCGT